>JBCECD010000371.1:0-4053 GCA_039206745.1 Bdellovibrio sp.
GGTTCTCAATATTAAAAAAATCATTTTGCAATCGATCCTTTTGAGTTCTCTTAAATGATTTATTCATGAGATCGGCAGCCAATCTACCTGCCATCTCCGGCGAGAAGCCATTTTTTGGAGAACAGTCCAGGAGAGTCTGAGCATCTTTTAAAATGTTTCGGCTCTCCAAATAGTCACTGATTTTAAAAGGCAGCCCACCTGAGGGCAGAAAAGCCCTATCCATAGACCAGTTTTTTTTCAGAATTTCTGTAATACCCCAGAATAGAGGCGAACCTAGGTACCAATAGTCTTCATAAAAAAGTCCTCTCAGAGCTGTATCTAAACCAAATTGTGGATTGGATTCATAAGTTCCACGATACAAAACCTGTTTGTTGGCAGGAAGTTCAATCCCGCCGACGACTTGAGCTTGTGGATTGAGTGGCGACAGCGAGTACTCGCTGTCCTCGTATTTATAGGCTTCGCACTTAAGATTAGCAATTTTCCCAAGAGGATACGCATGTCCCTCTAAGGACCAAGTGCAAAGCCAAGAAAATATCAAAATCCACCATGAGCGCATCATTTGAGATCTTTCATAGGAATCGAGAGGGCTAATAAAGTCGTTCTTTGGTTTGAATTAAAGTTATTATCTGTCACTAAAAATACAACTTGCTCGCCTTTGGAGTTTACAGGCCCCAAAGACATACCTTCGAAGTTGTCTATTTTTTTAAATCCCGCTGCGAACTGAGGTTTCAGATCTTCAAAATCAACCAGCAGAGTTTTCACTAAATAACCATTTTTATCTGTTACACGCAGATCTACTTTATAGAGCTTCACGACCGCTTCTTGATCAAAGCTGTTAAATCCTCGCTCCAAGACAATAAAAACATTGTGATCAATAGCCAAGATTGCGGGGACACCATTGTCGTGATCTCTGGTCAGAGGATATTTGTAGTATTGAGACGGGGAGATGGTAGCCCAGTCAGCAAGACGAGTCGTGTAGATTCTCACATAATCAGTTGAGAAAAATCCACCTTTTTTATCCTGAATCAACGGCGATTCGTTCGCAAACAAGATAGAATCTGTATTGGGAACAATAGTCATAGCCTCAATACCTTTATTAAACTCCAAACCTCCAACAAGATCTTTCTTCATGTAAAAGCATTCTTTAGGGGGTGCTGGTGTGGCAGGGGGAAGTGGTGATGGAGATACTGTCGGTGTTGTGACCGATTGGTAAGGAGTTATTGTCGGAGGCTGCGGCAGGCTGTTTTGACTGCTGGTATTTTTAACGGTCCCTCCAATAGAGTAATTATCATATAAAGAAGTCCCTTTCCTCGTTTCTTGGGCTGTGGAACGACTGATAAACACACTGTCTTTCTTTTGTGGTTCAGTATTTTTATTATTATCGTACTTGTCATCGTACCATTTTTTATCATCTTTCTTATCTGTACGAGGTGGCGGTAAAGGCTCTGGACATTTATATGTCACTTTTTCTTCTTTATAAGAAGCCATGAAATCGGCAGGTGCTGGATAACCACGAACAAATTTTCCATCTGAAGTGTATTCCTGAAAGAGACTCGGAATGCTCTTGTCATCTGATGATTTGTCAGTCTCTGACGAGATCAAAAGATTTCCATTCGGCAAAATAACGATATCTTCTCTATCTAAATCAATCGGATTTGAATAGACGACATCTCTATATCGAGGCGCTGCGTTTTTGTCTTCATTATAAATACGCTCTTTGTAAGAATATTTATTGTAATTAACAGAAAGATTGATCTTCTTAGAAAGACTGAACCCATAGGGTTTTTGCAAACCATTTTGTGGGTTTTCATGCCATCTGATTGTCAACATGGTTGCATTTCTTTGATCATCGGATATCGCGTAGAATTCATTATTACGCCGATCATAAGCACTCAGACCTGAAAGACCTCCAATCAGCTGATTGCTGCGACCTCCTCCGTATGTTGTGCTACTATGAATATGGCTTTCGCCCACAACGCGAACTGCTGTTTGACTTTCGTTTTCACGAGACTTCGACTTGTTAATAGATTTGATACAGTCGTCAACTATTTTATCAGAGAAAAGGAAGGGGCGCGGTGGCACATAGGCATATTGGTCTTTTTTAGGTTTATCTTTATCGTCCTTTTTGTCATCCTTACCGTTTTTAGAATCGTCAATTACAGCCAAAGATGTTGTTCCATCGGCAGCTTTTATCACTCTCTTGATTTTTCCCTCTTCAATGGGAGCGGGAGGGGCTGGTGGTGGGTACTTTTTAATCTCAATAGACCTTTGAATACCAAAATACAGGCGATCCATTGAATAAAGGGTATTATAAATACATTGTTTTAAATCGTAACGTGTCCAGCTTTCTTTTGCAAAATCGACAGCTTCACAAATATGATCGTACTGACAATCTTTACAAATCTTTTCCATGTCTGCTTTACACAATTCAAGTGAAGTCGGAGGCAAAGCCACAGGAAGGGCAGGCTGAGGGTTTACGGCAGGAGCCGTGGATGTAGTTGAGGAGGCTGCTGTTGAATAGTAATTGGTACCTGTGCGATAAGTGCTACTATTGCTTTGAGCGCCAGCTGAAGCCGAATTAAACAATAGAAGAGCCACTCCCAATTTGAGACGAATTGCCATAAGTCCTCCATATTACCAAATTAGATGTGAGCAAAATGCGTACGCAGAAAAATGACGTGATCTGGAATTAAAAGCGATTGGGGAGATATTATATGTTAACTTTATCGACAGGGCCACAAAACGCGGCAAAAGAATGGGGGCCCATGACGCCCCCTGCGGGAATTTTACCGCGATATTACTCAGCACATTGGCATTTTAAAGAAGAAATACGATCGTCCTTGTAATGACCCAAATAACGGTGAGTTGCCTCGCTAGAGTCCGTATTATCCACGATAACTTTGAAACCGCGAAGAACTTCGCCGCTACGGTAGTCAACGTTGTAGTTTTGGTATTGATAACCTACGAATTTACATCCAGGCTCAACAACAACCAAAGAGATTTTGTTATCCCAGTTGTTGTAAGTCTGAGGCATTCTGACTCGATTCAAATCAGAGATAGCAGTGCCACTGTATACAGGCAATGCAGGACCTTCCTCTGAACGGTATGCAGAAGCATAAGCTGTTGCACAAAGCACATCAGAAGTCGGTGGAACGGGAGGATGGTGAGGGCCTCTGTGAGCCAAAGCAGAAGCTGCTCCCAAAAGAATAGACACTAACGCGATGATTTTTTTCATGAGATCTCCTTTGTTTTTTGCAAATAGCTATCGAGCCAACGAACTCTTGTCAATTTATGACTAGGCCCTTTTTCATGGCGCGATGTATTGTCACTGGTGAGATGAGTGGGACCCATTAGAATAAAAAATGAAGAGCGACAAAAAACAGAGGAGAGCGAATGGAAGTGGGTTTTCTCGGTGCAGCCGGAACAGTAACAGGATCGAAATTTTTAATTCACGATCAAGGCACTCGAATTTTAGTTGATTGCGGCCTCTTTCAGGGACTCAAAGAACTGCGCTTGATGAACTGGGAGGATTTTCCATTTGATCCTCGAGACATTCAAGCTGTGGTCCTCACCCATGCTCATCTGGATCATTGCGGGGCTCTGCCATTGCTTGTAAAGAAAGGCTTTAAAGGCTCTATTTATTGTAGTGCTGCCACTCGAGATCTCACAGAGATCATTCTGATGGACTCCGCTAAGATTCAAGAGGAAGATGCCGATTACGCCAACAAAAAAGGTTTTTCCAAACACCAACCAGCACTGGCTCTTTATACAACTGAGGACGTGCAAAAAACTTTACCTCTTTTAAGCGTTCAGAACATACATGAAGTTTTCACTATAGGTTCTCTGAAAATTGAGTTCTTTAATGCAGGACATATTTTAGGAGCTTGTTCTGTGAGAATTGCCAACTCGGAAAAATCAATTTATTTCTCTGGAGATCTGGGGCGCCTTCAAGATCCATTGATGCATCCACCGGAAAGACCCCAAGCCGCAGACTATATCGTCATGGAATCCACCTACGGCAAGCCGATTTTCCGCTTCCCGCCGTTCGCCGTG
>JBCECD010000372.1:0-4052 GCA_039206745.1 Bdellovibrio sp.
GGGCAGGAGAGAGGGGCTGACCAGGGCGCGATTGTCGTGGTTCTCCCTTTTGTCCTGGCGTAATTCTAATTTTTTCCCGTCGAGATGGGCGTGGATGTCGCGGTTGAGATTGTGCACTTCCGTTTTCCAGAGCACGACAAAATCTTCGCGGCTTTTCAGGCGGATTTTCATCGCGCTGGAGAGCTCATCAATAACAAAAAATGTTTTCACGTCCCGATGTTTTTTCTGTAAATAGTTGTAGATATCAAAATGTCTCATTTCCAGAAATGGTAAAAAAGCTATGATGATTTTTTCCCCCGAATGGGCATCGAGCTGATCCCGCAAATTATATGGATTGTCGATCACGTGGCATTGCAGACGACGGTCTTTCTTGAGTTGCGGTGGTATTTGGTGCATGCCTGTTATAAAAACTTGAGTTGTCATGAGTTCCTCCCTTGCTCTTTCCCAAAGCAAGACTGAAGCCAGATTAAAACAAAAATAAGGGGGTTCTGTCTGAACCCCCTTAACATCTGTCTAAAAGTTGACAACAGCGTTATCTTTTATCCAGCAGGCAACAGAGGTGTGCCCGGCGCCAGCTCAGGTCCTTTCCAGCGAGGCCATTCAATGCCCAGAGCGCATTTAAGAAGAGCATTCACATCACTGACGAAATGAAATTGAATATCCTGTTTAATCTCTGAGGGGATGTCTTTTAAGTCCTTCTCATTTTTTACACAGAGAACGATTTCTCGCACTCCGGCACGATGGGCGGCGATGACTTTCTCTTTAATGCCACCCACGGGCAGAATGGTTCCGCGCAGTGAGATCTCTCCTGTCATGGCGACCTTTGGATCAACGGGTTTGTTGAGGAGCAAAGAGGCCATGGAGGTGAGCATGGTGACGCCTGCGGAGGGGCCATCTTTAGGAATAGCTCCTGCCGGAACGTGAACATGCAGATCCTTTTTGCTGAAGTCGATCAGGGGATCGACCATTGGCAAGCGGGACTTCAAAAGACTCAGGGCAATTTTCGCCGACTCTTGCATCACTTCACCGAGTTGGCCGGTCAGAAGCAACTGTCCTGAGCCCGGCATCTGAGCTGACTCCACAAAGAGGATGTCTCCACCAACCGGAGTCCACGCAAGTCCTGTCACCACACCTGGCGGCAAGAGGCTTTCGATCATATCTGAAGAGAATCTTTCTGCACCCAGGATTTCTTCGAGATCAGATTCTTGAACGGTTAAAGATGTCTCTTGTTGTTTGAGCATCTTTAAACTCATGAACTTACAGATGCTGGCGATTTTGCGCTGTAGGTCCCGCACGCCGGCTTCGCGAGTGTAGTGAGTGAGGAGTTTCATCAGAGCCTCTTCCGAAATCTTTAAGGACTCGTCTGTGAAGCCGTGTTCTTTGAGTTGCTTGGGCCACAGATATTTTTGCGCGATTTGTTTTTTCTCATCTATGGTGTATCCACTTAAGTCCACCACCTCCATGCGGTCCAGCAAGGGGAGAGGGATGCCTTCCAAAGAGTTGGCTGTCGCAATAAAGAACACTTTTGATAAATCAAAAGGTGTATCGAGATAGTGATCCTGGAAGGAGTTGTTCTGTTCCGGATCTAACACCTCCAGCATGGCAGCGGCAGGATCTCCACCGTAGCCGCGAGAGAGTTTGTCGATCTCGTCGAGAATAAAGACCGGATCATTTTCACCAGCTTTTTTCAGGGCCGCAACGATACGTCCCGGCAGGGCGCCGATATAGGTGCGGCGGTGGCCACGAATCTCCGCATCGTCACGCACGCCACCCAAGCTGACGCGAACATATTTTTTCCCTAGAGCCCGAGCGATGCTCTTGCCGAGAGAAGTTTTACCCACGCCCGGAGGTCCAATGAAAAGCAAAATGGAACCCTGATGGCTTTGGCGCAGTTTCATCACCGCCAAATGTTGCAGGATGCGATTTTTAATTTTATCCAGGCCATAATGGTCTTGCTGAAGAATTCTTTCGGCCTCAGCGAGATCAATTTCCTTTTGCTCCGAAGACTTGCTCCATGGCAGGTCGAGCAATAATTCGAGATGAGTGCGGATCATCTGATACTCAGGAGAGCCGGAATTGATGGTCTCTAAGCGCTTGAGTTGGCTTTGTGCGAGCTCTTTGGCTTCAGATGGGAGTCCACCCTTCTCAATTTTTTCTTTGAGTTTCGCGAAGAGATCCCCGCTTTCGCCTTCTCCCAGCTCATCGCGGATCACGCGGATTTGTTCGCGCAAGATGGCCTCTTTTTGAGTTTGCTGGAAATTTTCATTTAATTTATCGCGGATGCCACGTTGGATCTTCAAGCGCTCCTTGAGATCTTGAAGGCGATCTAAAAGTCTCAGAGCACGATCTTTGAGAGGTACGGTTTCCAGAATCTCCTGTTTTTCAGGAACGGAAATATCGGCATAGGCTGCACACATATTAGTGAGAGTGGAGAGGTCTTCGATATCAGCGATCAGGTCCCGAATCTGTTGAGTATTGCCAGGCAATAGATTTAGCAACTCATCGCTGAGGCTGCGAAGACTGGATAAGAGGGCCTCTTCGGTCTGCTTATCCAAGGCTCCACGCTCGTCGAGAGATTCGGTTTGAGCTTCAAGAAAGCCTTCGCTATCCCGACTTTGCACCACACGCACGCGTTGGTGAGCTTTGACGAAAACACTGTAACTTCCATCTTCATCTGCACGAAAAGATTCAATTTTAGCCATAGTGCCAATGGAATAAACGTCTTCAATTTTCTCGACGGAACTCTGAGGATTTTTTTGCGTCAGCAAAACCACCCAATGGTTGTCGCGAAGAGCTTTTTGCAGGGCTGTGATGCTCTTTTCCCGACCTATCCGCAAAGGCATGCTGATTTCAGGGAAAAGAACAGAGTTCTTTAAAGGGATCACGGGTATAAATCCGGAAACGTAAGACATGATGACCTCACTTTCACCTTGAGGGATCTCAAGGTATATTGTAACAAACATGAGCACCATATCCAACCTGTCAAGGTGTGTACCTTAACATGAAGGCCAGTCATAAAATCAGTACTTAAATCCGTCGTGCAGAGGAATGTCTCGGCTTAGGCCGGCAAAGGGGCCGCAGTAAACGATCTCTTCAAGCCATTTGATTTCTTCGGAGGCCTGATCTTTGAAGATCATTTTATTCCAGAAGCGATTGATGGCGTCCCAACTGTAACCTCGACCTTTGAGATGATCTTTGGCATCGAAGGGAGCAGAGCTTGCGATCATATGCACTTGCGGGCGGCGGGCGTTTTGCAACAGCTCCTGCAGATAGGGCTTGGTGGTGTCTTCGGGGGACAGACTTAAAAGGTAGAGGAGGGCGTCGACATCATTGATGGCGCGATGAGAATCTGTGAAGAAGCCATGATAGATATTGAGAAGCTCTAACTTGGAGCTGGTGAATCCATATTGACTCCAGTCAACTTGCTTCACAGAGCAGGCCCAGATTTTTTCTGTTGAGATTTTAGATTTCTTATCAATAAAGGGGCGATCGAAACGAGCATTATGAGCAATGATCAGCTGTGCTTCTGTCAGGAGGGCATTGACCTTTTCCCAATCAATCTGTTGTCCTTGGATCATGTCATCCGTGATACCGGTGAGTTGAATGATCTCGGGAGTGAGAGGACGACCGGGATCCTGAAAGCTGTTGTAGCTTTCGCCTAAGGCGAGGATCTCGCCGCTTTGACGATGAAAAAGAAATTGGCGCAATCCGATTTCAATAATTTGATCTGTAGCGTGGCTAAGTCCGGTTGTTTCTACATCCAGAACCACTCCCCAGCGGAGAGCGTCCGCATTTTCCTGCAACCATTGAGGCGTGGCATAGGCGGGGATGCGGATCGGGCATCCTTCCAAGCGATGAAGAGTGACTGTTTTTCCATCTGTTGATTTTCCTATCCATCGGCAAGCCAAGGTCTTCTCCTTTGTAAAAGCACAACTCTAAAAGGAGAGAGAGGTTTTGTCATTTGCTTCCGAGCTGCTTCTCATGCCCCCTTTGAGAGAACTCTCCTGCATGATACAGAGTGCATTTGAATATAATTAGAATGACCTCTTGAC
>JBCECD010000373.1:0-4010 GCA_039206745.1 Bdellovibrio sp.
GCCTTTGACTCGCCCCTTACGACTGGCAAAAACCTTCCCTGCATTAATCATATTTTCAATATCGATCACAGCCTGTTTCAGGTTTTCAACCCAACTTGGAGGGTGATTTACCTCCGTAAAGCAGATAGCTTTTTCCAAAGCCTCCGCAGCTTGTTCAGTCCAAATCACCATCTACTTTTTCCTGCCAAGAAGCTTATCAATTTTGGTTTGAGAAGCCAGCTTCCCCTGAGCCACTTGTTCCAAGCCATTTTGAATTCGTGCGATTTGCCACTGGTGAAGCTCTACATAGTTTTCAAGTGCTTCATTGAGCAAATAAGATCTGTCTCGATCCAGCATTGCTCCCAGCTTATCCAGAGCGGCCACGGTTTCAGGGTTTTTAGCTTTAAAGTTTACAGCCACTGGGGTGGACTTAGCCATAAGCACCTCATAGTTTTATATTACTTTATATTCTATCGTAATACATAAAAATACATCAGTCAATTTTATATTCAATGAGCAGAAAAGAGGTCGGATAGACTACGTCTAATAAAAGACTGGCTTCTCTTTCTATAAGCAAGACTCATCAGTTTTCAAATTCTTACTTTGAAACAGCTTACGAAAATTTGAAACAGAACCTCGACAGCATGGGACCTTTCGAAGAGAGCGTCGCTCCCGCAGAGAGCCTTATCCAAAAGTGGAGACTTGGTTATAACAAATCAGTATCTGCCGACACAGAAAACGCCGCCTGTGGCGGTGTTGCGAGCGAGAGGGGCTTCGCCGAAAAGCAATGTCGAATCAAATTGAACAGTCCACGACTGATTAGAGGCATTCGAAGAGACAGTGCCCAACCAATAAACTACAGAGTTCCATCCTGGCGTGCTGTCTCCCGCAGGAAGCCGACTGCTTCCCGGAGCACCCAGATGGGGCATCACACGATCCAAGCCATTATAAATAGCCAGATGCCAGTCACGTAAATTTGGCAGACGCCAGCGCACGACAGGAGTGGAGCTCTTTCCCATTCCCCCTTTTGCATCAGAATACAGGCCTTGGCTCCAGTTTTCACTACCTCCGCCGGTCAGGCCGTCGGCTTCTGCACAATACGAAACTGTCGAGCTGCCACGCAAAGCTCCTCCGACATGACAGGAACTTGTTGAAGCCGCATAGCTCACAAGTTTAAAAGTATCTCCCGCAGCAAAAGGAGTATCCCCCTGCGTGATTCTAAAACTACAGTAACCAGCCTTATCATAAACAACACTTTCCCCAGAGGTGGCACCAAGTGCCGTGGTTGCACCGCTGGACCCGCAGTTAGAACCGGAAACTGTAAATGTCGTGGCATTAGAAAACTGCACGGTCACCGTCTCCGCTACAGAGGACGTGCCTCCCTGAACCTCAGATATAGTCCCACTTCCTGACATCGCCGTAGTTTCCGCCGTGTTATAAGCTCTTTTATAAATGACTGGAGCTGCCTGAGTATTTCCCGATGCCAGACACCAATTCACGCCAGTGGCAACTGCTGAACTCCACAAAAGTCCTGTGCGCTGATCCTGCCATACTTCATTGTTCGCACTTTTACGACTGACCAACTTCCATAAACCCTGACTGCTATTGCAGAGAACGGCACCATTCCAGCTTGATGTACTGGGATTTTTCGCCGCGCAATCCGCAATACGAGCCGCCACAGTACTCTGCGAATGACCACAGGTCACACTGGGACGAACAGCAAAGCGACAAAAGACGCCATTGTAATCTTGCATATCCAAACTGCTGTCTGCCACATCTCGATATTTGTAACCGCCAGTTGCAGGAAGAGAGGATCCCGCGTAAGTCGAATTCTCAGCCTTCAGCGTGATCTGCGAAGATATATTAGTGCTGCCATCATTGACTGAAATATCTAATCCTACAGCCGGCCCTCGCAAAGCCGCCGAAGCCGCATACAGGGCAAACTCTCCGACTTCACTGCCACGCATATTGAAAATACTCACACCGTAACGAATATTTTCTGGCAGCAAAGATGTATCTGCTGCAACACACATATTAGTTCCATCCTGCTCACCCGCAGGAATGGGAAATTGCAATAGGCCATTAGCGCCCGTGATATTGGCAGACCAAGCAGAACAACTTAACATCAAACTGCTGAAGAGAATGTAAAATCTAATTATCATCCGTCCTCCCCACACAGCGCGCCTTTACACCGTTGCCAAACAAACCATTCACTGTAGTGGATTCACGATCCCACTGAGCTGTGTTCGTCCACCACAACAGTCCATAGCGTCCATGACCTCCATCGTAAACCCTGTGCGAAACCCACTCACCATCTCCACCAGCAGTGCCATCACGAACTGGTCGCGCTGTTCCCACTGCTCCAGCATCTGGCATAACAAAACTCATCCCATTCACATAGGCCAGCCTCATATCATGAGGAGAAGGAGCCCGCCAGAATACCGAGGGACTGGAGTTCTGCCCCATCCCTCCTTTAAAGGAACTATAAACTCCAGTAGCCCAATTTTCACCACCATCTGTAGGTCCTACCGCAGTCTCCGCGCAAAGCGAGGTTTGAATATAGCCACCCAACGCAAGTGGTCCGCAATAATATGAGTAAGGAGCTGACGTAAATTGAATAGTATCTCCCGCCTCAAAAGGAATACTACCTTGAACGATATCAAATGCACAGGGAGCATAGCTCCCCGTGTTATTGGAGTCATTGTTCACCCAAGACGCCGTACTACCTGCGGTGATGGTTAAATTATTGCTGACCAAAGATCCCGAACTGATTGGAGCGCCTGCTGCACAATACCCGATAGTGGAAGATACCGTCGGAGTGGTTGCATCTGCAAAAGTCACCACCGCTGTGGTCCGCAAAGAAGTCATCCAATCACCCACCGCCACAATCTTCCCATTGCCCTTTATCGGCTGACCTAAGGTCGTATTATAGGCATATTGAATATACAAAGGTGTTGGCTCATTATGGGCTCCGTTAGCATCACACCAACTAACAAAATCATAAACGGAACTCCACAACAACTGTGTTCTCTCATCTCGCCACACTTCTTTATTAGCGCCACTGCGCGAGACCAGACGCCAGACACCCTCACCACCATTGCATTCTGTTGTCCCATCCCACATCGATGCCTGGGGATTTTTCGCCGCGCAATCCGCGATCCGCGCACTCACCGTGGTCAAACCTGAAGAAGCATCGCCACAGTTAACAGAGGGGCGAGGTGCATAACGACAGTGAATACCATCCAAGCCATCACTATCAACAGTTTGATCGGGAATATCCCGATAGGAGATATCTTCAACCGAACTCAGATCACGTCGACCATAATCCGAGATTTCATTTTGCAAAGAAATCGCCGGAGACAAATTCGCTATCATATAGTGAGGATCTCCAGAAACTCCCGGATTACGATAGGCCATAGACATAAGAGAGGAGATAAAATTATGGCTTAAACTCCCGGTCCGCCCAAAAAGAGAAACGCCCTGTCTGATATTGCTGGCAATAAGATTGTCATCCTTGGCAACACACATCGTTGTGCCATCATAGTAACCACTAGGAATCAGAAAATTATCTTTTCCTGAAGCCCCCAGCACATGGCCGGCGCCATCGTTCGACTCCAAATACATTTTATCAATACGTGCATCAATAGAGCATCCTGCGATGACACCACTTAATAATACTGTAGTGATAAGAGGATGACACATCCATTTATTCATTTCCGTAATGCCTCTCTGCCTCTCACGTTCTAAAATCAGGCCGTCTTTTAATTATAAATCGTGATAAACACTCACAGCAATGCACTTGAAAATTTATGGACCATTATATGATTTTTGAAGCAAAAACACAGGACCCTTGTCTTACTTTGATTCGTGTTTACGGACCTTGTGAATCATTCTGATAATGACATCTTTCACAGTCGGCACCATTTGAGGACAAAAAGGTTATGACGATTTTTCGCGTGGACATTTTTTCAGAATAAGAATAGCGACACCGTTATCAGTGGTCACCGCCATCGAGGCCGGATTGCTCCTGT
>JBCECD010000374.1:0-3970 GCA_039206745.1 Bdellovibrio sp.
ACCCAACGTTTATCATCAGGAGAGTATTCCAACAGAGGGAAATCCACCACCCACAGGAACTTGTATTGAGTTGTATCAATCAAGTTCAGCTCTCGTCCCAAATGCAACCGCAATGTCGACAAAGAAGCGCAGGCCGTATCGAAATCATCCGCCACAATCAAGACACAATCTCCAGATTGAGCTCCCAAAGCTTTAAAAATCTCAGCTAATTTCTCAGGCGTAAAAAACTTGGAGACAGGAGAAGACAAAGACCCATCCGCTTCCGACTTGATCCACACCAAGCCTTTGGCTCCAGCTCTCTTTGCCATGTCAGTGAGTTTGTCGAATTGCCCTCGAGAAAACGTTCCCCCCTTGGGAACCGTGAGACCCCGCACAATTCCACCGCGAGCCAAAACATCTTCAAAAACCTTGAAACCAGATCCCGCCACCACTTTTTGCAGATCTTGAATCTCCATACCAAAACGCGTATCAGGTTTGTCAATGCCGTAACGGTCCATCGCCTCTTGGTAAGTCATACGCGGGATGCTTCCCACTTCAATGCCTTTGACTTCCTTCCAGATTTTGCGCAGCAATTGCTCATTCACCTGCATGATGTCTTCCTGATCTATGAATGACATCTCCATATCAATCTGTGAAAACTCAGGTTGACGATCCGCACGCAGATCTTCATCGCGAAAACAACGCGCCAATTGGAAATAGCGATCGTAACCTGAAATCATCAACAACTGTTTCAAAGTCTGTGGCGATTGAGGCAGAGCATAGAAGTGACCTGGATTCACTCGCGAAGGCACCAGATAGTCACGCGCCCCTTCTGGGGTGGACTTGTAGAGAATCGGCGTTTCCACTTCGAGGAAACCATTTTCAGACAGGAACTGACGAACCAGCTGCGCCACTTTATGACGGACCATCAAATGATTAGCCAAACGCGGAGAACGTAAATCCAAATAACGATACTTCAAACGCAGCGACTCGTTCACGTTGTTATCACTCACCTGGAACGGCGGCACCGCTGCCTCATTGAGAATTTCACAGCGAGAAGCTTCAATTTCAACTTCACCCGTTTTGATTTTTGCATTTTTCATTCCGTCAGGACGCGCACGAACAATCCCCTCAACGGCCAGAACAAACTCTCCACGCAAATTTTTTGCGGCGGCTGTTTCAGGCTTATTGGGATCTAATACCACCTGCACAATACCTTCACGGTCGCGCAAATCGATGAACACCAAACTGCCGTGGTCTCGACGCACATCGACCCACCCCATCAAAACAACTTTTTGTCCCACTTGAGACACACCTAGACTTCCGCAATAACCTGTTCTTTTAAGCTCTCTTACAAACTTCATGTTAGTCCTTTGGGCCGGGCCCGTAAGGCTCAGATTTACATATTGTTGGAGCGCAGTCAAAAAGCATCTGAAAACTCTGGATGAGAGAGGGCAGAAGAGATTATACTCTATTCTCGACCTGAGGTTGCGCCAGTCGGAAAGGACGTTCCATGCCTAAGTTCACTATTGATCACCAGAGCTCTCATAACGTAGATGAAGCCTACAACAAAATTAAGGACTTCTTGCAAAAGGATCAGGACATTCGACGCTTTGATCCAAACCTCCAGTGCTCCTTCGACGATGGCTCGAAAAAGTGCGCCATGAAAGGCTCTCAGTTTAAAGCCGATATGACCATTGCCGCCAGTGGCGCAGGAAGCAAAGTCTCCGTGATGGTGGATCTTCCATTGATGCTGACTCCATTCAAAGGTAAAGTTCAGGAAACTTTACAAAAGAAGCTGGCTAAATATTTGGCCTGATCCATAAAAATGGCAAAAACCACAAAGACCGCTGCTCCCAAAAAAAAGACTCGTTCCACGGATTCAAAAACAAAGAAGCCCGTGGCGTCCAAAGCTGTTGTCGCCGAAATTTTAGAAGACGAATTGACGAGTGAACGCCCGGAGCTCAATCAGGAGGAAGCAGAGAAAGCCTATGCTGTTCCCGCTTCTTCTCCCGAAGACTTTGAAGAAGTTCCCGACACCAAGGCTTTGGCGATCAACACTGACTCCAAGGCCCTGACCTCTTCCGATCCTTTGGTCATGTATTTAAATGAAATACGTCGCTATAAAATTCTGACCAAAGAAGAAGAGACTGCTTTAGCTAAAAAATATTATGAATCAAAAGATCCTGCGGCAGCGGAAGCTCTCGTCAAAGCCAATCTGCGCTTTGTCGTGAAAGTCGCGGCGGAGTATTCCAAATTTGGCTCAAAGATGATTGATCTCATCCAAGAGGGCAATGTCGGCCTCATGCACGCAGTGAGAGAGTTCAACCCTTACAAAGGGGCACGCCTCATCACCTATGCGGTGTGGTGGATTCGTGGTTACATTCAAGAGTTCCTGATGCGGCAGTATTCTCTGGTCCGCATTGGCACGACACAGAATCAACGCAAGCTTTTCTACCAGTTGCAAAAAGAAAAAGATGCTTTGGACGCAATGGGATTTGAAGCCAACACGGCCCTGCTCAGCAGTCGCCTGGGCATACCGGAAGATGAGGTGCGGGACATGGCCATGCGCATGTCAGGCCGTGATCTGAGTCTGGATCGTCCTGTTGACGATGAGTCCAATACAAGCTTGGGCGATCTACAAAAAAATGTTTCCGATCAACCCCTCGATGAAGTCTTGGCTCGGGAAGAACAGTTGGATATTCTAAAACAGAAAATTGAAGAAATCCGACCTGAACTCTCCGATAGGGAGAAGATCATCCTGGATGAGAGAATTCTCAACGATGATCCTCTGACCTTGCAAGAAATCGGTGAAAAGTACGGCATCACCCGAGAGGCGGTTCGACAAATGGAGGCACGCCTGATGAAAAAAATAAAATCCAAGATGGACGAAGTCTGACTCCATGACATTGCGTCTGAGGATCTTTTTATTTAATTTGATCTCAGTGTTTCTCGCGACATTCGTGGTGGCTCTTATCGGATTGAAAATCGTCGAGTCCACTGTCATTGACAGCACCTATGAGCGGCTCACTCAGATTCGTATCAGTAAAACCACAGCCATTGAAAATTATTTCCGCGACTTGCAAGTAGCCATCAATCTCATCGCCTCCCATGAAATGACCAATGATCTGTTGGCTTCAAAAAATCTCGACGCCTACCCGGAGTTCCGCCGCCTGCTCGACAACTACGTTCTGGACTTCAACATCTACGACATGGCCCTGGTGAACAAACAGGGCACCATCCTCTACACCACACGCAAGGATATCGAAGACGGAATTTCTATTCTCAAAAATCTTTCGCCTGAGAATAAACTGCGGGATCTCTACAAATGGGCGCTGAATACGCGTGAGCTGTCCTCCCCGCTTTTTTTGGATTTCGATAAAGACCCGCAAAATCCTCATCTGACAACCGGCTTTGTCGCCTCTCCTGTGATTCGACAAAACAGTGTCATTGGAGTTCTGATTCTGAAAATTTCCATTTCAGAGATTGATCGCATCACCAGCGATAACTTTGCCTGGTCAACCCACGGTATGGGGCAAACTGGAGAAACCCTGATCTATGGCGAAGACTGGAGCTTGCGCAATACAGGCCGTTTTCGTGTCGAAGGGAAAGAGCAGAATCGCGACAACGCCGATCCTGAAATCTCCGCGCCCAATCGCGGCGATGAAGATATAAAAAAAATTGAAAACCTGAGTGAAGTGCGCGAGCTGGGCACAGATTATCGTGGACAGAAAGTGATCCGCTCCATCGGCAAAATTTATTTACCCAATGGCGAGCTGTGGTACATCCAAACCAAAATTGACGAAAGTGAAGCCTTTGCCGTTTTGGACCGCATTGCCATTGCTTCAGGGGCCGCCGCTGTTCTTATTTTCATCCTCTTTTTCTTCGCCACATTTGCGGCAACGGGAAAGGTCGTTGAACCCATTCAACTGCTCACCGATCGTCTGGAAAAATTGGGCACCAACAACCTCACACAAAAAATCAATTACAC
>JBCECD010000375.1:0-3967 GCA_039206745.1 Bdellovibrio sp.
GACTGATTATTAACGGATAAAAAATCAATAATCAGCTGACGAATCTGCTTTTTTCTTTTGTCTATGCGTGAAGCCAAGATAACAAAAACAGAGCTCTCAACGGGCTCGTTGATCAGTGGCTCTAACTCAGCCCATTCTTTATCCGACAGCTCCTGCGCTTCTTTAAGTACAATCAATCGACGAGCTGCCATCATCGGCAAAGTTTCAACTCCATCGCGCACCGATGTCACATCCGCATCTTGAGCATAGAATAAGCTGTAGTTGAAATCCACAGCCCCTTCAGTGAGAACCGAGTACTTAAAGCGATCGACACTTTGATTGAGAAGATACGGCTCCTCACCAAAAAGAAAATACAAAGGCGCAAGCTGACCCTTCTCCAGGTCTTTATAGAATTTTTGCGCGTCAATGAGTGCCATAGTAACGATCAAATCCCTTAGAAGTTTTCAGTAATACGATCATGGGCTTCTGCCATGATATCATTCGCCATGACGTCAATGTTCTGCCTGCGCGCAGAAAGATTGTAAAGAGGATTCACAGAGTTCACACCGGCTAGCGTCACCTGAGGAGCCGTGTAAGTCCGCTCACCACTGAACGAACCTTTCCACAACTCAGTGCCATCCGCTTGTCGCACGACACGCACTGTGATATCCAACAGTATCCGATACTCTGAAGCCAGGACTGTTCCACCAGGCAAATAGGACCCAGAAGAATCCCCCGCTTCGCGTGGAGCCCCTGGAAGATATTGAACAGAATCAATTTGCCCAATGATTGCGACTTCCGACAATGAATTGCTCACGATTCGCGCAATTCTCGAGCGCTGAAATTCCTGAATCAAAGCGTTAGTGAAGGCCACTTCAATTCCAACTTCCTGAGTTTTATTTTTGAATACCGGAACAGACACCTGCTTGTATCCACCTGGTATGCTCCGAGAAGCCGCACCCAAGCGATAAGCACAACCCAGGAGAGAAGATGCTAAAATAATCACGCTTAAAAAAACGACCCGTTTCAACAGGGCTTTAAAGATTGCGTCCACGACCCCAGTTGAGTATAAGTTGAACAATATATCAAGGAAGAAAAATGACTTCTCATAACGATGACTACAGTCTCTTGGCTCCAGGCCCTGTGAATCTTCATCCTGAGGTGCGTAAAGCTCTGGCTTTGCCCATGATTCATCATCGCACTCCAGAGTTTGATAAAATTTTAAAGCGTGTTCTCGCAAATATCAAAACGGTTTTTCAAACGCAACAGGATGTTTTTCTTCTCTCCTCCACAGGCTCAGGTGGAATGGAGGCTTTGCTAGTCAACATCTTGTCTCCCGGTGACAAAGTTTTGGCCATCGTTTCAGGAAAATTCGGTGAGCGCTGGGCGGAGATGGCGCAAGCTTATGGCGCTCAAGTTCTCACTATCAATGTCCCCTGGGGGAAAGCGGTTCAAGTTGAAGAAGTGGCCTCCATTTTACAAAAACATCCTGATACTCGCGCCGTTCTCTGCCAGGCCTGCGAGACCAGTACAGCCGTCGCTCATCCCATCCAAGCCTTGGCTCAATTGATTCGGCCTTTGCCGTCCACGCTGTTCTTGGTTGACGGCATCACCGCGCTGGGAGCCTATCCTTTGCCAATGGATGACTGGGGAATTGACGGCCTTGTCGCCGGTTCACAAAAAGCTTTTATGCTGCCCACAGGAATGGCCTTTATTTCTTTTTCAGCAAAGGCCTGGGGTTTTGTCGAGAAGGCGCAATGCCCTCGTTTTTATTTTGATCTTCGTAAAGAGAAAAAAGCCAACACAGCGGGAGAAACTTTTTATTCTTCCAATGTCACTCTCATTCGCGCTCTCGATACCGTGCTCAATCTTATCCAAACTCAGGGTTTGGAAAAACTTTTCCACGATATTCACCGCCGAGCGGAGTTCACACGGGTCTTTGGAGCTCGCCTCGGCTTCACTCTTTATGCTCAAACACCCAGTGATTCCGTCACCGCTTTGCAGGTTCCCCCACAGATGGATGGCCAGAAAATCCGCCTGCATCTCGAAGAGGTTCACAATATCACCATCATGGGCGGTCAAGATCAGGCCAAAGGAAAAATCATCCGCATCGGCCACATGGGCTACATTCGGGATATCGAGATGATTCACACAATCAGTGCCTTGGGCCACACTTTGCGACATTTTGATCCTGACTTTATGACTGCCGAGCAAATCGCCATCATCGTGCAGGAAGCTGAACTTTACCTGGAGCAAAATCCGTGAATAAAAAAAAGATTCTGATCACCGATCGCTTTGCTCAAGACAGCTTTCTGTTTTTACAACAGCAAAGCCAATTTGAAGTTGTGCGCAGCGATCATCCCCAACATCTTCCTCTCGAACATTTGGTCGGCGCCCATGTTCTCTTAATCCGCAGCCGCACCCAGATCGATGAGGAGTTGTTAAAAAAAGCGCGACAATTGCAACTGATCATCACTTGCACCAGTGGTTTTGATCATATTGACTTAGAGGCCACCCAAAAATGGGGCGTGACCGTGATGCATACGCCGACTGCAAATATTGAGTCTGCGGCCCAGCTGACCTGGGGCCTGGTCTTGAGTTGCGCTCATAACATTCATCAAGCACACAAAATGCTCAAGGCTGGCGAATGGCGACGAGAACTGATCACGGGGCTGGAACTTCACGGTCGGACTTATGGTATCATTGGCTTGGGGCGAATCGGTTCCCGCGTCGCGGAGATCGCTCAAGCCTTTGGCATGAATGTGGTGGCTTATGATCCCTATCAAGAAGATGAAGTGTTCCGTCGCCTGAAAATTCCCCGATCAAGTTATGAAGAAGTTCTGAAAACAGCGGATATTGTCAGCTTCCATGTCCCGAAGACATTGGAGACAGATCACATGCTGAATCGCTCCCACTTTGAATACCTCCATCGTGGGATTATTCTGATCAACAGCTCACGTGGCTCTGTGATCAATGAGAACGATCTTTGTGAGGCCCTGGAGAAAGGCTGGATTCGCTCCGTTGGACTGGATGTTTTTGAAAAAGAACCTCTGCCTCGGAACTCCAAGCTGCTTAATTTTCCGCAAGTGGTGTTAACCCCCCACATTGGAGCAAATACTGAAGATGCTTTTTATAAAGCCTCTCAGGTCGCCATCAACAAACTGATAGCCTTCTTTGCCGATGGCTCTACCTCAGACACCTTGCCTCCTCGCGCCCCATGGTATGGTGCCATGCATAATCCCCTCTAAAACTTGCCTGCCGAGTTCAGGTGAGAGACATTCCTTAGGTCTTTTCCATAAGGGGATTTCAATGTCAGGTGTAGTTGTAGTCGGCGCTCAGTGGGGCGATGAGGGTAAAGGAAAACTCGTAGATGTTTTTGCGGAAAAGCGGATACGGTCGTTCGCTATCAGGGCGGAGCCAATGCGGGTCACACTCTGGTCGTGAATGGGCAGAAAACAGTTCTTCACCTGGTACCCAGTGGAGTTCTCAGACCTGATACAACCTGTGTGATCACTTCCGGTGTTGTGGTGGATGTTTTTTCTATCCGTGATGAAATCAAAAAATTGCGCGACTCCGGTTACTTGCAAAACTCAAAACAACTGCTGATCTCAGACACAGCAACGATCATTCTGCCCTATCACAAATCTTTGGATGCGGCTCGAGAAGCCTCTCTTTCAACTGAAAAAATCGGCACAACAGGCAAAGGTATCGGCCCTGCTTATGAAGACCGCGCTTCTCGTCGTGCTATTCTTTTCGGAGATCTGTTTGATCGCGAAAATCTGAAAGCGAAATTAGAGCTGGCTCTGCGTGAAAAAAACTTCATGCTCGAAAACTACTATAAGGTTTCAGGATTCAAACTCGAAGATCTGCTCAAAGATCTGCATCAAATCGCTGAAGAGTTAGCTCCTTATCGCGCTAAAGACACTTCGCTCTTTATCAGCAAACACTTAAAAGCAGGCAAGCGTGTTTTATTTGAAGGCGCTCAAGG
>JBCECD010000376.1:0-3966 GCA_039206745.1 Bdellovibrio sp.
CCTCCACATCTCGAAAGTCCCGGTCGGCCTTGAGTTTGATATCACCGATAAAGCTGCCACCACGGGGAACCACACGATGGACGCGAAAGTTCCAATGGTCTTTTTCTAAGGCGATGTCCCCAACCATGGTGTCGATGACTTGCATCTCACGCTGCCCCTTATTCGAGAAAACAAACTCCAGGCCGGTGTGTTCTCCTCTGAGCCGGATGTTCTGATCAGAGATCACCTCCGCCCGTCCCGTGAAACGCCCCAGATCACCGACCACACTGGTGCTCTTCGGGCGATTGAGCAGAACGAGCAGCTTTGCCACATCGAGGTTTTGAATATCAATAAAAATAGGAGAATATTTCAAGGGCTCCACCGACAGCACCTGAATGCGTTCGACTTTCAAATCCCCCAGATCCCCTTCCAATTGCATGTCACGAAGCTCGAAAGGAGACGTGCGCAGTTTTTCGAAAGTGGTGCGCATGCGTCCCTTGGCTGAAACCCACACTTGCCGTCCGTTCAACTCTTTAGAGGCCAGGTCATACTTTTGCAAAATAGCGAGGATCTGACTGAGAGGAATATGCTTCAAATCAGACTCAATGGAAAGATCCCCCTCCATCAGATCATAGCCAGCAATCAAACTATAGTGACCTTCGCGCCAGTTGCCAAAGATGTGAGCTTGCAGCGAAGGCGCGGGGAACTCCTTGTACTGAAAAAATAAATTGGCATGAGAAAGATAGTCTCCGACTTGCTGATCGCGCAGAAGATGCGTCTTGGCCGTCATCTCAATAATGCGTGGATCAAAGGATTTGACCCTGACCATAAAATTAAACAGCTCCGCACTATAAAGAGGGTTGCGCTCAGAGAGAATTTGAAAATTCTGAATGGCAATACTGCGCACATCATTGCGATAACGATGTGCCTCTTCGGAAGGCGAAAGCCGAATGCGAGGACTGGGTGTGGTCGCCACCTGAGCTTCTTTATCCTGACCTGTTTGAATTTCTTCCGCTGAACAATTTTTAAAATCTTCACGCAAGATGAGTCTCACCGATTGCGCTTGAATATCGCGCACAGGCCCCTGCCCTCGCACCAGATTCAAAAGCGAAATAGGCAGTTGCAACTCATCAACTTCTAATACGGGTGCCGCCCAGCATGCCTGTGAGGACTCCAAAACGACATGAGAAACCACCACAGCAAAGCGCGGGAAAATCCCATCACTCAAACTGAGATGAGCTCCTGAAAATCGAACTTTCACATCTTTATGAATATGCGAGGCCGCCTTTTCCAGCCGCGCACTCACACGGGAGGGCGAGAACCAAGTCTTCGTGGTATAGCCAATAAAAAAAGCCAGCGCCACCCCTAAAGACAAGATGAAGAGACCAGGTTGTTCTGCAATCAGATGACGATCAGATGAGGTGCGTTTTTTTGCAAAGTCCATAGGTTATTGTCACAGGTTTCACCGGGATGGGACAACGTCTTTTCAAAAAAACTGGAGAAGCTGCCTGGCAGAAATGACTGCCAGGTGTGTTAAAAACAGAGCCTATTTATATTCGAAGGAGAGGAGCTCGAATTCCTTGTCTCCTTTTGGGCTTTGCACAGTGGCAGTATCGCCGGATTTTTTGCCGATCAAAGCGCGAGCCAAAGGTGACAAAATAGAAATCATGCCTTTTTTAACATCCGCCTCGTCAACGCCGACGATTTGGTAGCTGAATTTTTCCTCTGTCTCGGTATCAACGATTTCAACATAGGCACCGAAAACCACGCGATCCGCTTTGATTTGCGAAGTGTCGACCACCTCAGCACCGGCGATTTTGCCTTGAATCTCAGCAATACGTCCTTCAATCATCGCCTGACGCTCTTTTGCAGACTCGTATTCCGCGTTTTCAGAAATATCACCTTGAGCGCGCGCCTCTTCAATAGCACGGATGACAGAGGGTCTCTCTTCCAGCAAAAGCTTTTTGAGCTCTGACTCGAGAAGAGCTTTTCCACGAATTGTCATTGGCAGTTTATCAGATGTAGGATTGGCCATTTCTGCTCCAGTGTTATAAAGACACCGTTCTACAGTATAATGCGCTGCACTTTCAACCAGTACCCCTTAGCTTTCTGCGGCGCGTGGCATTATACTAGAACAATGGGTCAAAAAAAGAAGGCAGAAATCATCTGCCGCTGCAACAATGTGAGTCGGGAAACTATTGAGACCGCCATTCGCGAGGGTGCGGTCACACTCAATGAGATTTTCGATGCCACCTCTGCGGGAGTCGGCCCCTGCGGTGGATCCTGCCGCCGTAAACTCAAGCCTCTGCTCGAACACTATTTGCAAACAGGAGAGTTCCCCACAGTCATCAGCGAAGACCTCACAGGCAAGGCCCCCGTTCCTCCCAAGAAAGACTCCACCTCTTAGGCGCTCTGTTTTCCCAAACGATAATCAATGATCTTTTGAACTTCGGGACGACAGGTCCCGCAATTGGTGCTGGCGGAGGTCTGACGACTGACGACCTCTGTAGAGTGGGCTCCTGCAATCACTGCCTGGTCAATAGTATGGGTGGAAACACTCCGACAGTGACACACCTCTGCTTCCGCATACGGGAACTGCCACTCTCCACGCAATTTTAAAATCATCTCGCGCAAAAGCAAACTCGAGTGATCCTGTCCTTCCGGCACAGGCCACTTCCCAATATCATTGCCAAAGTGACGACGCATTTTCCGCATCATCTCCATAAATTCTGTACATCCCACCATAGAAACTTTTTTGACGACACCGGGATGTGAGAGATCCTCCCCCTCACACTCTACTTCGAGATAATCACGGCCATCCAACTCCACTTTTATTTTCATACAAGAGATCATTCTAATGCAGAGTTCTTCTTCACCCAAGGCTAGTTGTCATCAGATCTGGACTTTGTTCCGCGCCCCAAACAGGTCGACAATAAAGATATCTCAATGGAAGGAAACTCCCATGAAACCCGCGGTCCTTTATGTTGAACTCATTCCGATCTTCGAAGACAACTACGTCTTTGCGGTCATCGATAAAGACCGCAAAAAAGTCTTACTCATTGATCCTGGCGAATCCACGAAAACCGAGGCTTTCCTTAAACAACAAAATCTCACTCCCGAAGCTATTCTCCTCACTCACCATCATAACGACCATATCGGCGGTGTGGAAAAGCTCAAGAGTCTCTATGATATTCCCGTCTATGCCCCTCTGAAAAATCAACGCCAGATCCCCTTTGCCGATCATTTTGTCCAGGAGGGAGATTCATTTACATTCAGCGGTTTTCTTTTTTCCGTGATGGAACTGCCCGGTCACACTCTCGGGCATGTCGCCTACTGGTGTGCTGATAAAAAATGGCTCTTCTCGGGCGATGTATTATTCGGCCTGGGCTGCGGCCGTCTCTTCGAAGGCACTGCAGAACAAATGTATACCAGCCTTCAACGCCTGAAAGAGTTGCCGGAAGCCACTCTGATCTACTGCACTCATGAATACACCCTTGCCAACTACGGCTTCTGTCAGATGCTCACGAAATACGACGACTCGCCTCTCACCGGAGACAGCGAGGAACTGGAGATCTACGGCAAGGAGCTCCTGGGACGACGCGAATTGAACATCCCCAGTGTCCCCCTGAAACTAGCCATCGAAAAAAGAGTGAATCCTTTTTTACTAGCCCGCGACGCCCATCAATTTCAATCTCTCCGCGAGTTGCGGAATAAAATGTAGCTCCATCTTTAACAAGTGGTCATTCACAAATCTATTTCTTCTTTTCAAACGCAACGACTGCTTTAAAGTCTTTCAACGATCTCCAACCAAGCTTCACTCTTGGGCTGCCTGCCTGGTCTATAAACTCTTCAGCAAAAGAACTGTTAAAACTCAAAAAAAGAGCGAGAAGCTCCATGAATTTATCCAAGGCCACAGAGAATCCCTGTGGCCCTTTTTTTGAACTCTCTAGTAAAACTTACGATTGGATTTCGCCATATTCACCAGAG
>JBCECD010000377.1:0-3963 GCA_039206745.1 Bdellovibrio sp.
AAGGATGATCAGAGGGGCTGCGCCATTAAAGAAATCGTTTTCGTAAAGCGGATGATTTTGTCCCAGGCCCCAAATGCGGGCCATGACAAGAAGGGTTGCAACGACGAGAAGACTGGCAATGGTGATAGCTATGATTCGCATGGGGTAGAATTACCCCTGACCTCTTTGATTAGTCAAAGATAAAGATTTTTCTTACCAATTGCCAACGCAGGTTCTCTTCAAATATTTTTCAAACTCTGCGTCAGTGGGAAAGCGAAAGTGCACTGATGAATTTTTATTCTGATCTGGCCAGAGATCTTTCACTGGAACCTTGCAGGTCTGCTGACCTTTGGTGATGGTGGCTTTGGCTCGAGAGTTCAAACGAGGCTCTTCTCCCACATGATCCACACGCACCATGATGCCGTTGCCGTTATAGGAAATTTTCGCCGGCTGAAGGTTTTTTCCACCAGCAGTGATGGCGCCCCCTTCAGTTAAAACACCGGAGAGGATCTCATTTGTCTTGGCATCATAAGTCACGGTTTCTCCCGTGGGCAGCGTGACGATTTTTTTATTTCCCTCGACGCGAATATGGGGAAGAGTTTTGCGAGGGAATAGCATGATATAAGTTTCCTGAGTCTGGCTGGAGGTGCCGTTGGGGCTGTCGCTGATGGAGATTCCCATGTCTTGAGTGGCTCCGGCTGCATAATTAAAAACCCAATCGCGACTGCGACCGTCACGAGCTTGAGGAACAATTTTATTCGGGCCGCGATTTGAAAACTGAAAGCGCCCGGGGGAGGTTTCGCCTTCAAAAATACATTCTTCATAGCCGCCGTCTCGAGATCCACAGCGAGCTGAACGGATGCCATAGGGTGTGGTTTTGTTTATCGGCTCCCGTATCACCGGATTTTCAGATGTCTGTTTGGGTTGAATGCTAGACAGACCTGATTCTTCCACCACATCAGCGCCGCGTGTGTGCAGGCGCTCAAATTCACAGTCAGCACAGGGGCCTCCGACAGCCCCATGTTTTTTCACGGCTTCATTGCCTTGCTTGATTGCTTCCATCACGGGCTTCATGCGTGCTGATTCAGGGAGAGGATGGGCGGCCAACGGAGCGGAAGTTTGGATGTATTGAGCTGATTGAAAATCAGATGTGGTTCGACGTGAGGACATATTCTGCAAGCTCTCATAGAGTTTCATGTGAGATAAAGCAGGATTATAAGAAACCCACATATTTTGATTTTGATAAGTGCCATTTAAGATACTGAGATTCAGGCCGTAGTGTCCTGACTTTAAAAGTTTGGTCTCTTCGATGCGGGCCTGTGTTCCAACGGGTAGAGCGATGGGTTTTAGAACGCTCGATGCGGCAGAGTCTTCTGGGTATAAGATTTTAAGATAGTCTTCGAGTTCACCTGAGAACGCAGGCAAGGTGAAAAGGCTGACAAGGAGGGGAAGAATTTTTTTGAGAAGAGCCATCTTAAAAAGTCTCATTGTTAGATTTTCGGTTAAAACCGGGAGAAACTAAAGCTTTCTCCTCAACTTTGATCCAGTGAAAATATAAAAAATTGTCGCCTAGCTGCATGCATAGAGATGCGGCCATTGCTAGGATAGCGAAGCTGAGGTGAAGACCATGGTTTGTTGGACGCGATGTTTGAAAGTTTTTATTTTTATGGCGGGCTCTTTGTTACTGCAAACAGCTCAGGCTCAGATTTTTAATTCTTCTGTGGCAGCGGCAACAGGAGGTTCGGGGCGGGCGGCTGTAGAGCCTGGTGATACAGTTTTTTTAAATCCAGCCACTCTTGTTCATTTGCGTGATCGCTATTTCTTCACATCTTTTGCTAATGATGAGTTTGCGGTTTTATTAAGCGATAGCACGAAAGAAAGCCTGGTTCCGGCAGGACTGAGCTATGTGCAAAAGAAATCGGATGTGCAGCAGGGTGAGTTGGTGCTTCAAGATATCAGTATGTCTTTGGCAGAATTCGCGATGAATCAAGTGGCGATGGGGCTGACTGGTCACTATTATCAATATAAAATCGAAGGCGGGGCTTCGCATATTCAATCCAATGTGGATATTGGATTTATGTACACGCCGATGCCGGATCTCGGATTGGCGGTTGTCGGCTACAATCTTTTTGGTGAAGACAAGGACATTCCTGAAAACTATCGTCTGAAGAGATCCGTGGGGGCGGGCATTAATTATGTCTATCAATCCTTGGCGCGTTTTCGCCTGGATGCCACCACGGAGTCTGTGTGGATGGCGGGCTTTGAGTCTTATGTGAATAAGTTTATCGTTGTCCGCCTGGGGTACTCCCATGACACGGACGATAACCGTGAACTCTTAACAGCGGGAGCGGGTTTTAAAGGCCCTAGATTTGCTATAAACTATGGCTATCAGGGAAATTCACAAAACTCCGGAGATTACCGTCATTCGGTTGACTTGGAGATTCCATTTTGATAGTTAACTCGTTCCGTTAAAAACTCGGGAATGATTTGTCAGGAGAAACTTATGGCATCTAAAACGAAACGTACTGAATATATTCGTGAAAAGAAGAAAACTACAAGCGGTAAAAAACGTAAAGCCGCAGTTCGCACCAAAGGTACGACAAAGTCTGCAAAAGCTCTTTTTAAAGACTAATTTCTTCTGAAATAACAAATACTTAAGAAAAAGCCTTGAGGTTGTCCTCAGGGCCTTTTTGCGTCTAAAGAGGTCTATCTTTCAGCGTTGTCCAACGCTGCGGCGAAGAAGTCCACCATCCTCTTGAGCTCCCCCTTTGAGGTCCCAGCGAAAAGGAAGTTCCACCCAGCCTTCTTGACCCGGATAGAAGCGCCATTTTTTAAGGGCGGTCAGAGTTTTGGAGTCCAAGTTGCGGAAGCCAGTTGATTTCAGCATACGGAATTTGGACGGATATCCGTCTTTGCTGATGTAAGCGATGAAGGCCACTGCGCCCTGATCTCCACGCAGACGCTCTTGACGATCATAATACGGACGAGGATTGCCCGGCATCTGGCGGAGTTGGTCCAAGCTGCGAATGCCGTGGGGAAGACCTTCAGCTCCTGCGCCGGAACCTTGGTGACCTTGTCCTGAGCCCGCAGCTTGTTGTGCTGCTGCTTGCTGAGCCGCTCGAGCTGCCGCAGCCTTATTGGCAGCATCTTGTTCAGCAGCCAATGCCGCTGAAACGGCTTTGGCATTTTTCTCTTTAAGAGCGGCTTGAGCTTGAGCGAGTTTTTGGGATTCCACCTGATTCAAATCAGATAGGGCATTCAGGTTTTCATCCTGTTCACTTTCGAGTGCATCAGCCATGGCTTTGATCGAGTGAGACTCGCGCGCCAAAGCAGCTTTTTGTGCTTGGTCAACGGAAGCAAAATCCTCATCCAGATCATCATTAAAGTGAGCGGGAGATTGAGCTGCTACAGCCGCTGTGGCGAGCTCACCTTCATCTAATTCAGGCGCATCAATATCATCAATAGTTGCTGGCACTGCTTGAAGAGTCGTCTTGGCAGCAACAGATTGAGGGCCTGATTTCGCCGCAGGAGAAACTGCTGTGGCTGCCGAGCTTGATACAGCCGCAGCAGATTTAGCAGAATGGGACTGAGCACGTACTGGCTTGCTGGTGGCCGCCGTCGCTTTTGCAGGTGCTGCGGCCGCCATTTCTGGTAGGTCTTCTTTGATCAGGGCCTGCTGAGGAGTCACCTCACGAAGAGCCACAGGTGCTATTTTCGGTGCTGGCGAACTGCCTTCCACTTCAATCGTGATGGTTTCAACTTGGGCTTTTTCGACCAGAGGAACCGTCAGCAAAGCTGCTCCGGCAATCAGAACTGCATGCACGAAGGCTGAGACAGTCATAAACTTTCCTGTTTTATCTGCTTCGGGCTCGCGATGTGCAAGCATCCATGTGTGGTAGTCCAAGGCGTTGGAGCTTTGAGAGGCTTCTCCGGCAAAATCCTTATCGGCCATTTTGAAATCAAAAAGACTGAGCTGGTCGGTAT
>JBCECD010000378.1:0-3929 GCA_039206745.1 Bdellovibrio sp.
TGCTGGCGGGAATAAAACATATAAACTAAGGGATGAAAAAACAACACTCGCTTACAAAAGTGACTTAGTAACAACCACAGTGAATCCCGGTCACGGATGTGCACAGCTTCGTGTGCCAGAATTGCTCTGAACTTTTCGCTCTGCACATCACGCATCAACGCCTCTGTCACAATAAGACGATAACGGAGAAGCCCTCCCACAAAAGGACTGCCTGAACCCGTCTGAAGATAAATAGGAACAAAGCTTTTACGTCCTAATTTTCCGAGAAGCTCACGCCAAAGAAGAGTGACCTCTTTATCTGAGACCGGCTGCAATAAATGAAGTCTCCTAAAGGCGAAAAATGTTTTACTGATATCCAACACTGCGAGCAGAGTTAAAATTGTCAGATAACCTGCTGAGATAAGTCGCGTGATATTCAAGGAGTTTGTCTGCTCTGCAAATCGACTGAAGCAGGCTGAAGCCAACTCTGAATCCATATTGATTAAAACAACTCCGAGGAGCAAAACCCCCGACAACAATCCAGAGTGCAGATGGAAGAATCTCTTTATCTTTATTTTGGAGACATAGTTATTTATAACAAATGAGCCGAGGAGTGCCACACTCAGCACGATTGTCGAAAATAATGAGATCGCTATCAATCCTTTCCAGACATAATCCAGGACGCTGCCGTTGATCATTTGCTCTCCTTGGTTTTTTCTATCTTGGAGGCCATCTCTCTCAACTTCGAAATCTCATCTTCTGAAAGCTTGGCGGAAGAAATAAAATAATTGAAGAGTGGCCCCACGGAGCCCCCCAAAGTCTTTTCCACAAAATTAGAAACCTTACTGGATAAAAGATCTTCCGTTTCAATTTTAGCGGTGTATTTAAAGACACCATCCTGCTGCGCCCGACTGAGAAATCCTTTTTTTCGCAGCCTTTCCATCACAGTCAGAACAGTCGTGCGCGCCAGATTTTTCTCCACTTCAAAGTGAGAGGCGACATCCCGCACGGAGACCGGTGAGTTCGCATTGATATATTTTAAGATTTCCATCTCCTGCTCACCCAAACTCGGAATTTTCTTCATAGATCCTCTCCTGACTATAACTGTAGTCTAACATGACTACGGATGTAGTCAACAAAATCTGAAGTCCAGTTTTAATATGAGACAAAAGGTCTTTTGAATGAATCAACCATAAATGAATATTTGACAAATATATTCATTTATTTTTTAATCCATCTATGGCACGACGTAAGACCGAAGGGCGATCTGATATCATTCTCGATTCAGCCCTCAAACAATTTGCTCAGTATGGATATGGCAAATCCACAATTCAGGATATTGCCCAGGCCTCAGGGGTCGCCAATGGCACGGTTTATCTCTACTATAAAAGCAAAGAAGAGATTCTCAGGGCCTGCGCCGAGCGCTTTCACGAAACTCATCAAGAATTTTCTCGAGTTGTTCTCGCCAGTGAGAAGAGTCCTTCTGGCAAGCTTCGGGACTATCTCTGCAATCGGTATCTGCTGTGGCAGAAGGAGACGAACAATTCCGCTGCCGGATCTGACTTAGCACAGGCCATGATTCACATTGCTCCGGAAATCACCGAAGCTGAGCAAGCTCTTTGGCTGGCCACATTGAAAGCTATCTTAAAAGAGGGTGAGAAGAAAGAGCTTTACCACTTCGAGTCCTTTTCGAAAGAACTCAAAATATTCCTTCACTGTCTGATCGGCTTCTTTCCTCTGCCGGGAGCCTCTCATCCCCTTTCCCCGACAAAGCAGGATCTGATCGAGACCCTTGAGTGGTTTGATAAAAAATGGAGGACTCATGCAACTTTCAAGAACTAAATGGCTGCCCTCGTCTCTTCGTGATCTCATGCCGGAGTTTTTGGATTATATCGTTTCTCTTGTGGCTGCCAATAAACCTTTCTTACCTCTCTTGGATGTCACAACAGCATCCAAGAGAGATTTTTATCTTTACGCTCCGGAGGTCGGAGGATCTTCTATCCTGATTGCTTCAGATCTGATGAAAATGTCTCCGTCCTCTCAGATCGTAGTTCTCTCAGAAAATCTTTCAACAGAGAGAGCGGAACATTTTCGCCAAACCATATTAGACTTCCCCCCACAAGTTCAGTTTAAATCTTTCAGTGATTTGAAAAAAAGAGAGGGAGATTCTGAACCTGAAAAGGTTTTAATCTCCATCAATCACGCTCATTTGCTATCAGACCAAGAGCTGCTCTTACGGATTTCCGAGATGATGGCCAAGTTTGATCAGATTATCATCGGCGAGGGTAACAACAAAAGTGCACGTCAAGTGATCGGCATGCTTCTGCTCTCCCCTCTCGTCGCTTTTTTCTGTGGCCCCCTCGTCAAACCACTCAAGACATCTCGATTGTTTTTTACATACCTTCTTCCCTTGCTCCCCATCATGATTGCTTGGGATGGAATCGTCGCTCTGTTTAAAATTCGCTCCCCTGAACGACTGAAAGAACTGATTGAAGACATCCCCACTCCCGGCTGGACATGGCAAACAGGAAAGCTGCCTAACAACAGAGGTGGTTTCATTATCTATTTAAAAGGAATAAAGCCATTCTACACACATCATAATCCAGAGAAGGCAATTACCTAGCCATCTCTGATTCATAACTTTAATAAGCGATTTAATGGGCTTAAAACTTAAGTAAAATCTCATAAATTCCGATATATTATTGGTCTATGCGGTACATAATCTCCTTTTTTTTCTATTTCTTATGCCTCTCCGCTCCGGCCTACGCCGAGATTCATTTTTATTATTTTGGTGGCGGTGAAGAAGTCACCGGCGAAAAACAGAATAACTTTGATCCCACTCTAGCCCAAGCTCTCTTCACCTCGGATGTGAAGAAATGGAAATCTCATGTGCTGACTTCGACGAGGCAAAAACACACTCAAAAGGTTTTAAAAGATCACAATTACAAAAAAGCTCAAGACTTTTCCTCTGCAAATCTCAATCGCACCTTGGATCAAATCATCGCTAATCTAAAAGACCCCACGAAAGGTTTTACTGCTGAGGATAAAATCCTCATCCAAGTCGATACGCATGGAGGTCTGGATGAGGCAGAGGATGTTCTTCTCGCAACTACCACAGGAACTGTCAATATCACTGATAAATTAAAAGAAATCGTCAAGCTCGCCGGAGAAAGAAAAATTCGTGTCGGGATGTACCTGGGAAATTGCTACTCAGGTACGGAGCTAATGCAGTTAGGATACGATACCAACGCTTGCATTATATCAAACTCGGCCCCCCAACGACTCACCTATATTCTTCCTCAAGAGTCTATAGCTAATGAGTTTTTCTCCGCGCTCTCCCTCGAAGATGCCTACCTGAGAGGACGCCGCAAGAATGCAGACCTCCCCTTCCAGCCCTTGATCAATACTTCGGCGGGGCTCAAGTCAGCTCAGGATCTTACGGCAGCTCGACTTTATATCGTCAACGATTCCATTGATGGCAAGCGAGGCTACGAAGACCGTCTGTGTAGTGATGAGAGCAAAGAACTGGCTAATTTGCGCTCCGCCGCCGATATCATTGCAATCCGATCCTCGCAGGACTGGAGTCAGGCTCTCACCGACGTCAACATATCGCTAAGTAAAATTGAGGCCTTGCAGAAAAAAAGTCAGCAACTCGACAAACTCCAGGAAGGCTATATCGGGGGAATAGGCAGAAACGTAGATGAATGTGCCGAAAGACAAAGAGATTTCACCTTAGCCCGTCAGTATGGCATCAAAGACCAGCTTGAGTGGAATAAAATGTGCCAAGAGGTTTTTGCTGAAGACCAAATAGCCGCTCTGGAACGCCTTCTGGAAAAAGTAAACTTAGCAATCGCCGAAAGAAAAGTCTCGACCTCACTCAACCTCGTTGAACAGAAGTCCCTTATCGAAAAAAAGATCCAGACAAAAAAAAGCAGCTTACTCCGTACAAA
>JBCECD010000379.1:0-3878 GCA_039206745.1 Bdellovibrio sp.
CACAGCCTCAATGCTCCCACGCAGGTCGATCTCAATTTGCTGACTGCTTTGATTATCAAAAATCAATACAGAGGCCTGCGGATGATGCTTGAGATATTCCTTAACCTTCACCGCCACATCACGAATATTTCCATCTCCAATTTTTTCACTCGCACTAAAAGCTGTGCACAACGACATTCCTATTGGGTTCATCTTAACTCCCCGTCTTAATCGCAGATCTTCTGATGCAGACAAAGACAATTATACCCGGATAAAATAAAATGTCAATATTATCAGGGTAATATTATTTTACTTAATAAGTTGTACAGCACCCATTCAGGACCTACAGTGATATCATGCAGTTAAAGACTTCCCGAATCCTCCATGCCGGCTATCTATTTGAATACGAAAACACGACTTTCGCTTTTGATCCTATTTTCGAAAATCCATTTAGTAAAAATTGCTATGCTTTCCCAAATGTTGAGTTCGACATAGACTCCATTTCCCAGTTGAAGCTCGACGCTATTTTTATTTCCCACTATCACGATGATCACTTCTCTCTTGAAAGCCTCAACTTCCTCAATAAAGATATTCCGATATACATCTTTTCCGTTTTTGCAGAACTTCTCGATCTGCTACGTGAACTCGGCTTCAAAAAAGTTTATGCGCTGGAACCCTTCCGCCCGGTCTATGTCGGGCCTTTCGAGATTCTTCCTCTGGAGGCTCTCGATAAAGATGTCGACTCTATCTTTCATATCAAAGTTGCAAACCTCAATATCCTTCATGTAGTGGATTCGTGGATAGGACCATTGACAATGGAAAGGCTCCTCATGACCCTACAATGGGATTTATTACTCTGGCCCATGCAAACCATGCGAGAACTAGAAGTCATTGCACCCACTTTGGCAGAGCCCGTCACGCAGCAAACATATCAACTTCCTCCTGAGTGGATTGAACAGATTCAACAACTTGAACCACGCACTATCATTGCCAGCTCTTGCCAATTTCGCTTCGAAGAGTGGTCTTGGTATAACCAGGTCTTTTTTCCAATAAGCTATGCTCAATTCAAACGACAGATTCAAGAGGCCGCGCCCTCAACACAGGTATTAACTCTCAACCCGGGAGAATCTTTATTATGGGATACTGTAAATTTTCAAAAAGGAGAAAGACTTTCTTGGATTAAGCCCCTAGGCACCCAAGACGTCGATTATGAATTCAATCCTAGTATTTTACCACAGTCGTCAGCCGAAATTTCAGCACAACTTCCCTCTCTCAACCAAACACAACGTGACCTGGTTCACACTTTCTGCCAAAAGCACATTCTCGAAAGGTTCAAGCAACTCTCACCACTCGAAGACTCATTTTTTACCAATCCCCAGGGATGGCTTTTAACTTTGTACGATCACCAGGGGGCCGCCTATCACTATCATTACAAAATAGCGGCAGATCAAATCGAGCTCACATCGCCAGAAAACTCTTGGATCTGGATGACAGAGATTTCCGAAGTTAAGCTCTTCGGAGCCCTTTACGAAGGAGAGTCTTTAACTTCTATCTATATTCGCGTGACACCGCCTCAAAATGCAGATCCTTTAGAAGACCCTTTGATCCGATGTCTTTATGAAGGAGTTCTTGGCGGCTACCAGCAAGCTCAGTTAGAAAAGATAAAAAAACATGAAGAAACAAATCTCCGTACTAACTTTTGCAAGTCGTAGCTTTCTTAAGAAGGTCTATTCCTTTTTTCCAACCAACCTCTTGAGCAAAATCCAACGGGCTCTGCTGATATTTATCTATGACATTGGGACAAGAACCGTGTCTTAACAACAATTTTAAAATGTCTTCATCTTGCCTACGAATCGCAAAATACAAAGCGGTCCACCCATCTTCAGCTTGAATATTCACACCCTCAGCATCTTGCACCAGTATCTGCACCATTTGCTGACTTCCATGCTGAACAGCCTGCATAAGAACTGTGATACCATCTGGACGCTTCGGCTTTACCGAGGCCTGATGAAGCATTAATAGATGGACAGCCGCAACCTGTCGGCGAACAACGGCATAATTAAGCGCCATATCCCCCTGAGCATCAGCTTCGTTCACATCTTCGCCGGCCTGAATAAGCTCCTCAATAATTTTCACATGACCCTTTGCCGCCGCCAACATCAAAGGCGTCACTCCATTTTCAGCCCTGGACTTTTTACAGTCAGGCAAAATTTTTTTTATCGCTTCACGATCATCAGCAACCACAGCCTTAAAGCAGGCAGACTCTCTAGCCGAAAACTGAGATTTTTGCAGAGAACTACAGGCACTCAAAAAACAGATTAACACTATAAGGACATAACGACAGCAGCACATAGGAATTAACAGTAACACATCTTCATCCCAGAGTAAAAACCTCTTATCAACTCTCTGACAATGACCTCAAAAAAAGACCTGCAAAAGCCACTTGCTAAAAAGTACTTGCGATCAGCAAATAAAATTGTCGATATTAAAGATAATATTTATATATGAAGGAGTAAACATGACGCTTGGCAGACAACCCATTGCCCCAGAACATACAGCCGTCCGAGTCGCTCTATGGAGAGCTTTACATGTGCAAATTGATCCGCCCCCTCATATCTTTACAGATGAAGTAGGTCTTAAAATTATCGACGAAAAAAACTGGCGAGAACGCCCAGATATGAACCCCCAGTTTTCTAAAAGAATGCGCGCTTCTATTGTAGGACGCGCTCGTTTTATTGAAGACTTAGTAGAAGAACAAATAAAAAAGGGCCTCACCCAATATGTGATTCTCGGCGCAGGATTGGACACATTCGCACAACGACGTCCCGAAATCACTTCCCATCTCGAGATCTTTGAAGTGGATCAACCAGGACCTCAAGCATGGAAACAAAAACGCCTTCTTGAAATTGGATACTCCACTCCTCCGCAGTTGCACTTTGTACCCGTAGATTTTGAGAGTGGCCAATCTTGGCTGGACCAACTCATCTCCGCAGGATTTAATATCAGCAAACCTGCTGTAATCGTCTCAACAGGCGTATCCATGTATCTGACCAAAGAAACTAACTTCGCAACATTTTGTCAGATTGCTGATTTAGCAGCAGGCTCAACTTTCGCAACAACCTTCATGCTCACTTTGGATCTGATGACACCCGAGGAAAAATTCAGTATGGAATTTGTAATGAAAAAAGCTAAAGATGCCGGCACTCCCTTCAATAGTCTTTTTACGCCTTCAGAAATATTAGAGCTTGCCAACAAAGCGGGTTTCGAAAAAGCTTCCACTGTTTCCGGCGCTGATCTCTATCGAGCTTATTTTTCACAACGCAGTGATGGATTGAATGCCGGCACAGCTGAATGTTTTCTGGTGGCTAAAACATAAAGTCTCAACATTTGGTGCGATTTGATTTCACCGGTGACGATTTAGGACTGCTTCGTCTTGAGTTTGGGCGCAAAAAGATCCTGATATTTGACATACGCCTTGCCACATTACTCGGAGTTGATAATGAAATGAGAATCAACTGTCAGCAAAAAGTCTTTTCGTAAAAATAATATCTTCTCAAAATCATTTTACGCATGAAACACAATTCTTAATTTCATATTTTGAATGATCACCCAATACTTCTTCCACAATCTACCAACACCATCTGCTTCTTGACTCCCATCTTTTTTCTTGGCCTTCTCTTTGCAAATTTCAAATTGAACTCTCTTATAAAACAAGGAGACACCATGTCTAAGATGACTGACTTATCGAGAAGAAAATTTGTTGTCGGCGGAAGCTTGGGGCTGTTCATGCTTCCTCTTTTAGGCCTGCCGCGAGCCAAGGCTTCATCAGCCGAACAATGCACCATCATTCCATCTGAAACAGATGGCCCTTACCCCGCTCACTCCGATGAAAGGCAAGT
>JBCECD010000380.1:0-3785 GCA_039206745.1 Bdellovibrio sp.
GGGCTTATTTTCTCGAAGCCTTGGGAGCTCTGTCGGGAACTTTGGATGAGAGGGCTTTGCGCGCCTTGGTCGAAGGCATTGAAGAGGAAAATCAGCAGGCGGAAGCTTCGCGGGCCGCCGCGCTTTACAACATTCTCCCGACCCTGGTGGAATGGAAGATGGAGCGGCAGACAAAAATTCAGGACGAGTATCTGCGCAACAAAAAAGTTTTGCTCGATCAGTTGATCACCCTGCGCACCCAGCAGCTGTACGAGCAGGAGAAAAATCTACTCCAACGCCTGCAAAAACTTTATCCCCACGACAGTGAAATTTTGCTCGAGGCCGGAGAACATCGCCAGCGCCATGCTCTCGAAATTTTACAACGGCATTCACCAAAATCCTCCTCTCGCCTGTTTGAGGATCTCGATCCTCGCGATCCGGAAGTGGAAAAAGCTCTGGCTGTGGTTTTGCAAAGCCTGCACGAGCAGGCCTCTCGGTATCCTGATATGTGCTTTGACTTTGCTGTCGCCGCGTTCATGTTGGAGGCCTATGAAGAGGCCCTGTCTCTGCTGTCTCAAAGCGAAGTCACATCGGCTCTGCTCTGGTTTCGACTGGAGATTCTTTTGCAATGCCGACGCTTCGTCGAACTGCTGAGCGAACTGGCCCAGGTCGAAGTGCTCTTCGCGGAAGAGCCTGAAACTTTTTTTGCCACCGCTTACTTGCGCGCCCAGGCCCTGTGGGGCTTGGGACAAAAGCACACCGCGATGGAAGTGCTCGAAGGTCTGTTGGCCGCCCGTCCTCACTATCGCGCCGCCAGCACCCTGATGAGTTTGTGGAGGGGGCCGTGAAAAGAGCCTTTTGGATTCTTCTCACTCCCCTGGCCGGCTTTTTGGTTTTATGGGTGATCGGCTCGATGCTGATTGCTCCTCGTCTCGAGACGTGGGCTTTGGAGAAAATTCGCACTTATTCGGCAACCTCCCTGCCTGTGAATATTGAGGCGGAAAAATTAGAACTGCGCTTTTTGAAGCCTTCCGTCGCTCTGGAAAAGATCCGCATCACCGGTAAGGGCACTTTGGAGCCCGCTCTAAAAAATATTCAGATTGAGCGCGTGCGCGTCTTTGTCGACTTCTTTCATCTCTTAGCTGGAGGCCTGACGCTTTCAGCTGTGGTGGTGGAATCTCCGGATGTGGCTTTGAATATCGACCCCTTTATGCAGGATCCCTCTCCGCCTCAGGAGTTGCCCCTGGATGAATTGTTCTCTGTTTTGGAGAAGCTGCCGTTGCAGAGGATTTTTTTGCGCAATCTGCATTTGCAGATTTCTTCTCAGGATTTAAAATTGCAAGGCGAGCTCAGCGGCGGTGATCTGCTCATCACCAATATGGGAAAAAATCTGACGGCGAAGGCCAACCTGCGCTCTTTGCAATTGCAGCTGGACAAAGTGGGGTCTTTTCAAGGCTCCCTGGACACGCATCTGTATCTGACTCGTCAATCTCTGCGCATCATTCAGCTGGGCGTGCGCCTGGCTGAATCGGAAGTTCTCGCGCGCGGTGAGTTCACCCCCGTTAGCCAACTCTTTATCAAACCAGCCGGACTGCTCAGTGTCTCGGCGCGGGTGAAACTCGATGAGTTTTATCGTGAGATCCAGCGCACTCGTCCTGATTTGAAAATTCCGCCCTTGGCGGGAGAGCTCAATATTGAAAGCGAAGCGCGTTTTCAGGGTTTACAGGATCTGAAAGCCAAGGCGGAGATTCAAACGCGCTCTCTGATCGTGGAAAAAATCAAACTGGGCGATGCCAAGATTCAGGGTGAATACTCTGATCGCACGGTTCGCCTCTCCGAAATGCAGCTCTCTCATCCTGCCGGAGAGGCCAGCGTCACCAAGGCGCAAATAACTTTGGCCCAGGATTTTGCTTTTAAAACTCAAGTCACAGTTCATAAATTGGATCTGCAACAGCTCTTTCACTCCCTGAATTTGCATGACATTCCGGCAGGCCTGCAAGCTCAGGGGCAATGGCCCTGTGAAGGACACATCTATCCCTCTTTCCAGCTGACCTGTACGGGAGCGTCCTTGAGCGCCCATGACATCTGGGTGAAAGCCGGCATGCGCCCTCGCGACACTGAGATTCTGAATGTGAAAGACATGAGCGCGCAAGGTCAGGTGCAGGTCACAACAGAAGCTGTCAGCTATTCCGCAGACGTGACTTTGGGCTCCAGCAAAGGCTCCAGCGAAGGGGTGATTGATTTTGCCAAAGTTTTTAAAATTCAATTCAAAACCGACCGCCTGGATATAAAAGATATCACCAATTTGGCTCACCTCAAAATAGAAGGCCAGGCCGGCATTGAGGGCTCCACCAGCGGCGATTCCCATGGGGCGATTTTTGATATGAAACTCAATGCCCGGGATTTTGTCTTTGAGGATTACACTCTCGGCAATCTGATCACTCTGCTGAAATACCGCCAGGGCCGCCTGCTGTTTGAAGATGTGGCTGGCGCGATTAAAAGAACTCAGTATATCGGCCATCTGGATGTCAATCTTTCCCAGAGCACGGTTCAGGGTGAGTTTTCCCTGCCCACGGCGGAGCTGAATGATGTGGCGACAGCTTTTTCCCGGGTTTATAAATTCCCTCTGACAACTCAAGGCACGGGCTCCGCCAAAGCCCGTGTTCAGGGGCCTTTGAACTTTTGGAAACTGAACTACCAACTGCAAGCTGCTTTTAAAAACGGGGTGATCGGCCCTGAAAGTTTTGACACTTTGGATTTCAACGTCTCAGCTACGGATGGCAATCTCAAAGCAGACAAAGTTCGCCTGCAAAAGGGACAAGCTTCTATTGTGGTGAATGGCGGTATCAGCTCTCAGCAGATTATGAATCTGTCCGCCGATGGCAAAGGCTGGAAATTGGAAGAGTCGGATCTCGTCGGCAGAGCCAACTCCAATATCATCGGCAATCTGAGTTTTTCCGCAGAGATCAAAGACTCCACTAAAACACCTCAAGTGCAGATCAAAGGATCTGTGACTGACACTCTGTTTGAAGAGCAGGAGTTGCCGAATTCCAATTTTATCTTGCAGATTCAGCGCGAAAGCTTCTCCGCAAACCTGAGTCTTTTCGGCAATAAAGTGCAAGGGGAATTCCAGGTTCCTCTGGGACAAAGCAAAACACCACTCTCCATTAAAATGAAGACCAACAACTGGGGCTACTCTTCTCTGTTGGGGTTGATCGGCGGCTCGAATCTGGCCAATGAATACACCTCCACCCTCACTTCCACCGTGGACTTGCGTTCTGAAACAGGAGACCCGCTGAAGTCCACTGGTAAAATCATGATTCAGGAGACGTCCCTTAAAAGGGGAGCTCTGCAATTTGCCAACAAGGCACCTATAGAGATCGTGGCGGAGAATGGCGTGGTCACTATCAAGGACTTCCAACTGGAAGGCCCCGACAACAATTTGCAGATTGTCGGCTCCCGCTTCACCGCTGACAACTTGAATGTCGCGGTCTCAATGCGAGCGGATCTGCGACTCCTGCACATCTTCCTTCCTTTCCTCGAAGACTTGGGTGGCTCGCTGAATCTCTCGGCCACCGTCTCCGGGCCTTTGAAGAAGCCGGAGATTTTAGGAAATTTGCAGAGTCAAAATGCCTATATTAAAATCAAGGGCTTTCCCCACCCTCTCGAAAGACTTTCCACAGAGGTGGTGTTCTCGCAAAGCCGCATCCTGATCAACTCGGTGAAGGCCCAGATCGCCGGTGGAACTGTTAATGGCGATGGCGGCATTCTGATCAATGGAATTAAAGATCTGCCCACATCCCTGC
>JBCECD010000381.1:0-3748 GCA_039206745.1 Bdellovibrio sp.
AAGGAAGGCTAGGTGGCGAGCCTGTCGTACCCATTCTGCGGGAGAAGCCTTGTGTAAAAGACTTAAAGTGGCCTGAAGAGTCTGCCAACGCCCCATAAACGCGGGGTGAGCCTGTTGTAGAGCTTGGGACTTGTGTAAATATTCAGTGAGGATCGGCAGTGCCTGATCCTTTTCAAAAGAGCGCAGCATATCCAGAGAAAGAACATTGGTGGTGCCTTCCCAGATGGCAAAAACCTGGGCATCGCGAAGCAGGCGGGGAATGCCGGTGTCTTCGACATAACCAGCGCCTCCAAACATCTCCACCACTTCGCTTGTTACAGCGATGCATTTTTTAGCTGTATAAAGTTTTAAAATCGGAGTGAGAGTGCGCAAAAGGATCCGATTGGAGGCAGAGATCTCCCCCACTTCTTCTTGTCCCAAAAGATGCGCAACGAAGAAACTCAGAGTACAACAACGGCGATACTCTTCTTCGAGTTGCTGAAGGGTCTCAAGATGCAAAGGGTGATCGATCAGAGCTTTGCCAAAGGCTTTGCGCTTGCGCGAATAGTCTGTGGCTAAATCCAAAGCCCTCCGCATGTGCCCTACAGCGCAAATAGAATTATAAATACGGGTGATGTTCAAGACACTGGCAATCTTCTTTATGCCATCGCCCTCGCCTCCAACCAAACGAGCGGGCGTGCCCTGTAAACTCAGTTCTGCTGTGGGCAAAGCTTTAGTGCCCAGCTTATCTTTTAGGCGGTGAATTTGAATATTGTTGAGTTGACCGGGAGACTCATGGCCCCTCAGCTCGAGGTAAAATAAACTTAAACCCTTTGACCCGCTGGGAGCGCCCTCGGGACGAGCAAGTGTGAGAGCCATTTGTGACGTCGTTGCGGAGGTGAACCACTTTGTTCCATGTAGAGAGTGAGTTGCCGAAAAAGCGCTGGGCTCTGCAAAACGTAAAGCATCTGTAGAGGTGCCGCTGACATCAGAGCCCCCTGTTCTCTCTGTCATCCACTGACCCGCAGTCCAAAAGTTTTTCGGATCGCGCGATGTCAGGTGGGGGAGCGCTCGCTCCTTGAGATCCGGCCCCGCATAGAGCTCTAGCGCTCGCGCGGCGCCATCTGTCATCGCCAAAGGACAAGAAAAAATAGCCGAACTGGGGGAGTACAAATACAAAAGTGCCATTTGATACACGCGTGAGAAAGCTCCAAACTGGCGCTCGTAAGCTGTGGCAACAATCCCTTCCTCCGCCGCGACTTTTTCCAACTGTTTCCAGCCCTCGCAAGTTCTGATCTCGTCCACTCGTCGGCCCCACGGATCGAAAGGCACATGCACCGGAGGAAACTGTTCCGCCTCTTCTGCCCATATCAACATATCTGCAACGGCGCGTTGCCCGAGGTGATCGAGATGTGCCGTGATGCGTTGATAGTCTTCACGAGGAATGATGCTTTGGAGGCATTGCTGAAGAATTTTATCGGAGCGAAAGGTATTCGTGAGGCGAGGGCCTTCTTGATAAAAGCTTTTCATATCTATAAGTGTAGGCTGATCTTTCTGAGGTCGACAACTAGTTGTCGAGTGGGTCCGAAATTTAAAAAAAATGTCTTGCTGTTTTGCTGTGCAGTATCTATAAGAGCCGCTCGAAATAAAAAGGGGGCTCGGATGCGTCAATATCCGTGGATTTCGGTTTTGGTTTTCTCTGGTGCTTTGATTGCTTGCACCAATAACAATGTAAATAAAGCGAACTCTGATGCTGCGCAAAATGCAATTATTGGTGGCACGGAACTCAAGGAGAATGATGCTTTGGCCTCGGGAGTTGTAGCTGTCTACAACTTAAAAGATCACTACATCTGCACGGGCTCGATCATTAGCCCTCAACATATTTTGACGGCGGCGCATTGTGCTAATGGCAAGCCCTCCTCTTATCGCGTGGTGTTTGGCGCGAACGTGGATGATATTCTTGCCACTCGTGAGCCTGACTATCTGCAAGATCACACTCGTCGTGTTATGCAAATCGTGGCTCACCCAGACTATGCCGTCGCTGAAGAAAAACAAAAAAATACAGATCAAGAGATCCGTAATATGGGCGATCTGGCAATCTTTAAAATTGCCGGTGAATTGCCCCCAGGATATCGCCCGGTCCGCATTTGGAGTGATATGCGCGTGATTCACTCCGGTGTCCCTGTTAAAGCAGCTGGTTACGGTGTCAGTGAAGTGGATGTTGAAACTGTAGACCCTCGTAAAGTCGGCAACTTGGAAGAAGCTATTGAAACGGGTGAAATCATTTGTGACGATGCTCAAAAAGAGTGCCTGCGCGTTGACACCTGGGGCGATGGTATCCTTCGGGAAACCACAATTGATATCCAAGCTGTGTGGGAAAAAGAATTCGTGCTCAATGAATCCCATGGTCATAGCACTTGCAGTGGTGATTCGGGTGGACCCGTCTTCTATATGTTTCAAGGACAACCTTACCTCTTGGGTGTGACGAGTCGGGGGAGTGTTACTTGTGATGGTGAGGGGGTTTATACTACTGTGGTGGCCTACAAAAACTGGATTTTACAAACTTTGAACTGGACCCCTTAATTGTGGGTGGAAAAAAGAGGCTTCGTAAACCAATGTGGGAAGTCTCTTTTCTCAGTTTTAAGTAAGTATAATTTGGTTAAAGTTATATTATGTCCGGAGCTCGGAGAAATTGATTAAATATATCTTTGGGTTTCATTTTTAAGTTCGGTCAAGAAGGTGACCACAATTAAAGGGGCCAGTTGATGGGTCGAATGGAGATGGGTCTTTGTACTTCATGTATAAAGAATTGCGCTCAAGAAAACTCAAGACCCCACACTTCCACGGACGTGGAGGATTTTCTCAATCAAGTGCAACATTTATTAACGGAGAAGGCTCCTGAACACGAGTGGGTGGTTCAGGGGATTTCTTGCCAGCGTTTCTGTCCTCCGCAGCGTGTGACTATTTCTGCAAACAATCAGTTAATGATGTCGCGACGAGGGGGAGCTGTTGAGGATGTCTTCCAGGTTGTTATGCCGAAAAGAAAAGCAGCTCCTACTAATACATGAATAATATGATCAGTCATGCCCAGTTCTAAAACTTGAGGAATGACTTTCCATAAGAAAGCGTCTTCATGGATACTGCCTATTGTTGGTAAGCCCTGTTGTCCTAGTGCAAAGCCTGCGATACCGAGGGCTGTATAAAATATACCGAAAACTATGCTGAAAGTTTTGGCTTTGCTTAATCCCTCTACTCCGAACCATACTGCTAAGGCGCCAGGGATTAAGTGCACGAAGTTGTGGGCGTAGCTCAAGTGAGCTCCGAGAAAGTTATCCATGACGAAGCCGACTAAGCCGATGGTGAGAAGACAAACACCTAATGTCACGCAGACTTCGCGACAGAAATTTCTTTTCGGTTCGAGAATGGGATCAATGCCGGGAGCGGCCTCATAGGCGTTGCTGTAAGTAGGGAATGGGGCCTGTGGGGTTTGCCTGGTTCGGTTGCTTTCTGAAGGTTGGCGCTCTAATTCCATAAGAACTCCTTTTGCTGGGATCTCGTACAAAAGCTGCCTTTATTTTATTAAGGGAGTTTGTCGATGGCATCACTGCAGAGGGAGTTTATGACATAAAACAGAGCTTTGGAGAATTAGCGTCGCCCTGGAGCAAAGTAGGGAATATCAATCACAGCACGGACTCCCTCCATGGCCATCATGGCGGCAACAATAGCACGCAGTCAGCAGATGTTTTTGCCTTTGGCTCCGAAGAGACGT
>JBCECD010000382.1:0-3748 GCA_039206745.1 Bdellovibrio sp.
ATTGTTTTAAAATTTTGAAATTTAAACTTGAAGGTTGGTCATCCATATGAGGAGATCTTGTGATGAAAAAAATTATTTTCGCTAGTGCGGTTTTCTTGGCCTCTCTGACTGCGGGTGCCACCTCAAAAGAGGAAGTGCAGGAAAAAACCGCTGTGGCAGCTCAGGCCGCTTCTGATTACACCAAAGAACAAAAAGAGCAGTTCCAAAAAGACATGGAAGAAAATCTGCGCAGCCTCAAATCGGAAATTGCTGAATTAAAAAAGTCTGCTTCGGAAAAGTCAGGTGTTGTGCAGGCGGAAATGAAAGAAAAGATCCAAGCTTTGGAAAAAAAGCAGGAAGCAGTTAAAAAAGATCTGGCGCATTTAAAGAAGAGCTCCGGCAAAGCCTGGATTGAACTGAAGTCAGGTGTCAGCCGTGCCTGGGACTCCCTTTCTGAGTCTTATCAAAAAGCTAAAAGCGAATTCAAGAAAACAAATTAGATCACATGAGACACAGTGATCTGATTTTTTCAAATGAGTTTCCGGCTCCTGCTCGTCTTGGACAGGAGCTTCTGTTGATTTACGACAAAATTTTATTAAAAAAATCCCCGGCTTTTCGCCAATGGTCTCGTTCTTTTCCTCTGCAATACGCGGTGAGTGCGGGAGAGGATTTGAAAGCAGTGGAGAATTTCCCACGACATATAGGTGCCTTGGTTCAGCTGTGTGAAAAGGTGTCGACTCGTCATTTGACGTTGGTGGTTGTTGGCGGGGGCAGTGTGGGGGATTTTGGAGGCTTTGTTGCCAGTATTTTGAAGCGGGGTGTGGGTCTGGTGCATATTCCCAGCACTTGGCTTGCAGCTTTGGATTCATCCCATGGTGGCAAGACGGCTTTGAATGTGGGATCTGTGAAAAATCAGATCGGCACTTTCTATCCGGCTGATAAGATTGTGATGGTGCGTTCGCTGCTGCTGGCGCAGCCTGAAGCCCGGGCCTTTGAAGGTTTTGGTGAGCTCTTGAAGATTGCGTGGATTCAGGGCGGATCTTTATGGCGAGATTTGGCGCAGGAAAAAAACGTGTCTTCGCCAATGTTGTGGAAATATCTCGAAGCTGGTGTAGCGGCGAAATACAAAGTGGTCAAAAAAGATCCTGAAGAGAAAACAGGATGGCGGCATATTTTGAATTTAGGTCACACTGTAGGACATCTTCTGGAGGTTCTGCATCAACTGCCCCATGGAATTTCAGTCAATTATGGCTTGGACTTTTCTCTGCGGTGGAGTTGGGAGCGCGGTCTGATGTCTTCTTCTCAATATGAAAAAATAATGCGAGCTCCGGTCAGTCAGTACTTGTTGTCGGCAGGACGAGATCATCTTTTGTCACGACAGAAGAAAGATCTGAACGAGTTTTCTCGTTTGTTATTGAGCGACAAAAAGAAAACCAAGGCGCAGACTTTGCGTTTTATTTTTCTGCAAAGTCCAGGTCGTTGTGTGATTCAAGAAGTCACTGTTGAGGAAGTCATAAAAGAGATGGTTCGTCAGCAAGAGGCGGCTCTGCATGAACTCTAAGGTTACAGCTGTTGTTGGACATCGCGGAACGGGCAAAACAGCTCTGATGAGCCGATTGCAGTTTTATTTGAGTGATCAAGAGACCGTTTTTCTGGATCTCGACAGTGAAATTGAAAAGAAAATTGGTAAAACCATCTCTGAACTTTTTATTGACCACGGGGAAGCTTATTTTCGCGAGCTAGAGCGGCAGGTGTTTCTGGAAATACTGCAAAGACCATCTCCTTCTCTGTATTTGGTCTTGGGAGCGGGCTTTGACCTGAGTGTGATCCCTGATTCAGTGCGAGTGCTGTGGATAAAGAGAAAAACGGATATGGAGGGGCGCATTTTCTTGGACCGTCCACGTTTGAATCCTGAGCTGTCAGCCCTCGAAGAATTTCAAAAAAGAGCTCTGCCGCGGGAGCAGCATTATCATGAGCGGGCTGATGAGGTCTATCTGATGCCAGAGGGAGTCTTTGACAATCACCATCAGGCGATGGCTGTTGAGAAGGCTCTTTTGACTCGCACTCTTCATGATGTCGGAGGTGTATTCACCGTTCTTCCCGATGTTTTTGCCAATGAAAGCCGGTGGGAATTCTTTAAAGAGCGCTATGCGGGACGTGGGCTGAGCTGTTTTGAATTGCGTGATGATTTTTTGACGAAAGAACAAATTCTGCGCTTTCAAATGGAACTGCCAAATGAAAAACTGATTTACTCTTTCCGGCGGGAAGTCGGAGACGTCAACTTTTTTGCTGACGAAGAAAGACAGAAAATTTGGCAGCATTGTGCCTGGTTGGATTGGGCCTGGGAGTTGGGAACACCGGAAAGGATTCTCTCCTCTCTTGGGGCGACGAAATTGATTCTGTCTTTGCATGATCGAAGTGCATTTACGGAGTGGAGCAAGTGGGAAGATCGTGTCACGCACATGAAATACGCTCCTGAAGTTCACACTTACACTCAGTTGCGTGAAGCCCATTTCTGGCAGCAGGAAGATTCTTCTCGGCGTAGTTTTTTACCACGATCTGCAGAGGGGCGATGGGAGTGGTATCGCCTGAGGCAGAAGGGGCGACAACTGCTTAATTTCATCAAAGAGGACAGCGGCAGTGCCGGAGATCAGCCCTCTTTATGGTCCTGGTTGATGACATTTTCAATGGCACCGCGCTGGGCAGCGGTATTAGGTGATCCGGTGTTGCACAGTTTTACGCCGATGGAGCATTCTGATTTTTTTTCTAAAAATGGTGTTCCTGTTTTTGCTGTTGCCATAGGCCGAGATGAATGGGACGAGGCCCTGCCTTTTTTGCGTGAGTTGGGTTTGAGTTTTGCCGCTGTGACTTCACCTCATAAGGAGAATGCGGCGCGAATGTGTCGTCACCCTGAGTTGAAGGCTGTGAATACTCTGTATTGGCATTCCGAGCGTAAAATGTGGCAAGGCGCCTCCACAGATGATCAAGGCTTTGTGGAGTTGATTGAAGGCATTGGCATGGTGTCCCCTCTGCAAGGAGACATCTTTGTCTGGGGAGGCGGTGGAACTTTAGAGATGATTGAAAAAGCTCTGCCCCATGCGAGCTATTTTTCTTCACGCACGGGACTTCCTCGTGCGGGGAGTGAGGAGGCCTCGGAAAAAATGCCGAAAGTTTTGATTTGGGCGGCTCCGCGGAGCGCGGAAACACAAATGCCACCTTCCTCTTGGAATCCGGTTATGGTATTGGATTTGAACTACAAAGAGGACTCCATGGGGCGAGAGTATGCGCAAAAATGTGGAGCCAATTATCAATCCGGGCTGGTGATGTTTACCGCCCAGGCGCAGGGGCAAAGAGCTTTCTGGCGCCAGTGTGAAAGTGAATTGAGGTGAGTGTGGTTTCTGATATTTTTAATCCGGAGTGGTGGACGGAAGTTCCTGACTTTAAATTTCAAGATATTACTTATCATCGCGCCAAGAATCAGGGCACTGTGCGCATCGCGATCAACCGTCCTGAAGTTCGCAACGCGTTTCGCCCGCAGACTGTGGATGAGCTTTACACTGCTTTAGAACATGCACGCATCTCTGCGGATATCGGTGTGGTGATACTGACAGGAAATGGTCCTTCTCCTAAAGACGGTGGCTGGGCTTTTTGCTCCGGTGGAGATCAGAGAATCCGCGGCAAAGATGGTTATAAATACGAAGATAAAGAAGCTGTGGGGAAAGTGGATCTGGCACGTTTGGGTCGTTTGCACATTCTCGAAGTGCAAAGA
>JBCECD010000383.1:0-3746 GCA_039206745.1 Bdellovibrio sp.
TGAACCATAAAAAACTGCGCACTCTTTGCAATTCTGATTGATGATCCCATCGGCTCATACGATTGGAGAGAGTACGACCTGAAGCCGTCGGGTCTTTCATCACGAAGGGGAGGCGATTCTCATAGGCAAAGACGATTCGCATGGAGTAGACCGTGTCGGCGCAATCGGCACGAAACCCATGGTAAGGATTGCTCTGACCATTGCGCAGGGTTTTGCGTGAAAAGAAATCAGTTTGCCATTCGCGACGGACCCACTCGGCAAAGCTGTTTTCAAATTCCGGAGACCATTCGTTGACATCAGACCAAACCGCCGCAGCAGCCTTGTTGAGTGGGAGGAGCGTCAGCAAAAAGGCGCAGATTAACAGACAGCGAAACATAATACTTTCCTCTCGAAAATACATCCGTCCAGGTGGAGACAGACCTATCTTTCACCAGGAGAAGAAGCAAATAATTTAAGGCTCAGAGGGAGGAAATCATGTGTCCTGGCAAAAAGTTGTAAAAATTGCCCTTCTTCTGGACTTAAGGTTATTGAGTTTTCAAGGCATCCTACAGATAAGAAATTGATGAAAGCAGCTCAAACTTCCTTTTGGTTCTATGTATTCGTTTCGGTTCTCTCTGTGGGGATCTTCGGTTGGTATGAAATTTATCATTCAGGTGATGGTACTGAATTGGCTTCGACGATGGAAGAAGAGGCTGTGAAACGGTTGGATGAAGCGAATCAAGCGCTGCAAAAGCTGGCGCCGTCATCAGAAGACATGACATGCAATTGTCAATTCAGTGGAGCAGAGCCGAATACCTTGGCTTTTGAGACACCAGAGTCTTGTGGCGAGGATCGCAATTATCTTTCCGGAGCCTTAAAAGCTTTTGAAAAACTAGATCCCAACGGCTACTACACCGGCACTCGTGATCATGTTGAGAACTCAAAAATTTTACCGCGAAAATGTGCGGTGTTCGTGATGCGCCGTTTTTGGAAAGACCGCTCTTTAACTCCGGCGCAAAAACGGGAAGCTGATATTGCCTACAATCGCACGGCCTTGCCGACTTTGCGGCGACCGATTAAAGATTTAAAGGGCTACTCTTCCGATGCGCGTCTGTTTGGCAAGTGTGAGCAAAATTCAAACGGCAAGCCGGCTCGCCATGGAGTCAAACCCTGTGTGACGGAGGAGTATGTGAACATCGTTTATAACTCCCTGATCGACGTGGCGGATTGCATGAACATCCCTGCCAAGCATGTGATCCCGAAGTTAGCCAATGAAAGTGGTATGCATATCAATGCCTACGGTCCCAAAGGGGACGGCGGGATCAACCAGTTTGTTGAAGGGGCCTTGAAGGACATTGCTTTGAATTTTCCGCGCTTTAAAGAAATTGAAATGAGTGAAAAAGAATCCTGTAAACGCCTGGCCTCCATTCCCGGTGCCATCCCTAAAAGCGCCAAAGAAGTGTTGTCGTCGGATTCGAAGCGCTGCCATGTGATGGCGGCCCCGCCGAATCCCATTCGCAGTCTGGTCTACTATGGGGTTTTCTATCACGCGATGAAAGAGTATTCGGCCAGCTTTTATGATCAAGGTCGGGATAGTAAAGATCCGAATTTTCAGAGTGTGGCGGCTCTGCTGAAAAAAGCCAATACCAAAAAAATTGCCGTGGATGATGAGGAAGTTAAAAAAATCATGATGATGATGTCCTACAATTTAGGACCGGCTCGTCCCGTGAGTTTTTTCCGCAATTGGCTCAGCTACAAAATCGCCAATAAGAGTCCTCTTACCAAGGAGGATTTCAATATGACTTTTGATGCCACGGCAGCTGTTCGCGGCAAGCCGGTTGGGGAAAGTCGGGCTAAGGCCATCACCGGAGGTAAAAGGACTTTGAAACTGGCGGAATATGTTTATGCTTATAAAAACTCTTTTTACGCCTCAGCGGTGAAATCTGAAGGCAATCTCCTGAATAACAGAATGGGGGCCGGCACATGCGCAGAAGCCAAATATCTCGAACTGTGATTCAGAGTGTGATGACTGTCTTGACGAGCTTGGCGTTTCACGCTCCCGCAACAGCGCAAGAGCGTGAGCCGGCGGCAAAAGCTCCTGTCAAAGTCTATGAAGACTTTCAAAAACGTGTGAGCCAGCTCGAAGCGGATATCAAAAAAGAAAAAGATGTGAGCAAACGCTATGAGGTGTTCTTGAAAGCCTATGGGGAGCTCAGTGCTCTTCGCGCTAAAAATCCTCGTCAGTCGGAAGAACAAGAGCTGAACATGAGTCTTTTCATGGATTCTTTTGCCGCTTTCCCAGACAAAAAAGAATTCAAAGCGCAAAAGTGCGGTGAGTATTCAGAGAAAGCGCAAAAGATGAAGTCCTATGATGAAGATCAAAAAGAGCCTTTTGTCGACCGCGCTCTCAAACTTGCCGATTCGATCTGTCGGTAACCGGTAAAGCATTCACCCTCTTCGTAGCGCATAGGTAGAACATAATCTTTGTTGTTCACTCGCAAATCCAAGGCGACCCGATGAGAAGTGAATTTTCCGGCGAAAGTTTTTGCGACGTTGATTGAAGAGGAAAAAGACCAAGCGGAAATTTTTTGCTCGTTGTATGTCTGCTCTTCGGTGGTGCCCATGCAGAATATCACCAACTCATCCTCTATTTTACACTGACCGCGTTTCCATTCAAAGCGAAGGTAAGAGGGAATACCCGTGAGAACCTTGGCTTGTTCCAAGAGAGACGGCACATCATAAGGCGTGATCAGGCTGTCTGAAATCGGCATGAACTGTGTGCCGTTGTGCTGATAAAACTCGACGATCACTTTGCCATCCTGGTCTTGCACTTGCACGCTGGTGGTGGGGAAGGGTGTCATGCAGGTCATATCCATTTTTTCGGCAGCCCAGGTGGATAGGGGAATTAAGAAAATGAGTGCGAGAGTAACGAGCTGATTTTTCATAGAGTTGTCCTCAAAAAAACACTCGGCCCTTTGGGCCGAGTAAGAAAGATGAGAGGGATGTTTTACATTTGTCGCTGTCTTTTTTCGACAGCCAGAGCTGCTTCGCGAACGGCTTCGCTCAAAGTCGGGTGAGCGTGGAAAGAGCGCGCCAGATCTTCACTGCTGCCGCCGAACTCCATGCAGACCACCACTTCGTGGATCAATTCCGAAACGTTCGGGCCCACCATGTGAGCACCCAGAATGCGATCGGTTTTTTTATCCGCGATGATTTTGACAAAACCTTCCGTGAATCCTTTGGCGCGGGCTCTGCCGTTAGCCAGGAAAGGAAACTTTCCAACTGCGATGTCCAAACCTTTTTCTTTGGCTTGTTCTTCCGTCAAGCCGACAGAGGAGATTTCGGGATGAGTGTAGATCACTCCGGGAACAGTGTTGTAGTTCACATGTCCCGCATGCCCAGCCAGCATTTCCGCGACGGCCACGCCTTCCTCTTCAGCTTTATGCGCCAGCATAGGACCTACGATCACGTCTCCGATAGCGTAGATGCCAGAAACAGAAGTTTGATAGTGAGAATCCACATTGATGCGCCCTTGAGGATCTTTTTGGATGCCCACTTCTTCGCAGCCGAGGCCACCTGTAAAAGGCTTGCGTCCTGTTGCAACGAGAACCACATCGGCTTTCATCGCACTGGTTTTTCCATCTGTTAAGGCTTCGTAAGTGATTTCCACGCCGTCATTTTTTACTTGGGAAGCGGTGACCTTTGTGGAGAGGAGGAACTTCATGCCTTCCTTCTCGAGATTTTTCTTCAGAACGGTCATGCAGTCC
>JBCECD010000384.1:0-3724 GCA_039206745.1 Bdellovibrio sp.
TGCCAACCCTCGTGTGATGGCGGCAGCTGTGCGCGGCTCGTTGGCGGATATTCTTACGCAAGGTAACTTGCAGCCGAATAACGAGTATCGTTTGTTCACTGAAAAAATTGTTCAGATTGCGAGTAAAAAAAGCCGTCTGAAATATGCCTGGATTGCCACCTGTGGAACCATGGCCAATGAAAATGCTTTGAAATTATCTCGTCAAAAAAACTCTCCAGCTCGTTTTGTATTGGGCTTTAAAGATGCTTTCGCTGGCCGCTCGACTATGATGGCAGAGGTCACTGACAACCCGGCTTATAAACAAGGTCTGCCTGAATATCACGAAGTTCTCAGGGTGCCTTTCTATGACAAACGCGATCCGCACTCGGGAGAAAAAGCTTTGAGTGCGATGAAAGAACATGTGGCAAAGCATGAGGGCAATATTTCTGTTTTTGGTTTTGAACCGATGTTGGGAGAAGGTGGATATCAGGCGGCTCCGCGGGAGTTCTTCATTCCCCTGCTGGATTTCTGTAAGTCTAAGAACATTGCGGTATGGGCGGACGAGGTTCAAACCTTCACGCGCACGGGTGAGTATTTTGCTTTCGAAACTTTGGACTTGGGCCAGTACATTGATATTTGCACTATTGCCAAGACGGCGCAAATCGGTGCGACTCTTTACACAGAGGAATACAATCCAAAACCAGGTTTGATTGCGGGGACATTCTCAGGTTCCACTCCCTCTTTGTGTGCGGGAATGGAAATGTTGGATATGCTTGCGGAAGGATTTTTGGGGCCTCAAGGTCGTATCATGCAGGTTCACAGAAGATTCATTGAAGGTTTGAATCGCCTGAATGAGACCACTTGCAAGGGCATTGCTCAGGATGCGGGTGGTATGGGGTTGATGATTGCCTTCACTCCTCACGACGGGAAAAAGGAAAGTGTGAACGCCTTTTTGAACAAACTTTTCCACAATGGTGTGATTGCCTTTCCGTGTGGAAAAGATCCTGTGCGTGCGCGCTTCTTAGTGCCGGCGATCATTCAAGATCAGGATATTGATATTGCTTTAAAGACTATTGAGAAAACTCTGCTCGAGGGAGTTTAGTTGGATTTTGTTGAAGCTTGTCGGCAGCTGATTGCGATAGACAGCACGCCATCCAATGGCAACCGTGAGTTGGCAAAATGGGTGGCGGCTTTTTGTCGTCAAAAAGGCCTCTATGTCGAAGAACAAGAAGAGATTGTAGGAGATCTGCTGCAAGTGAATCTTATCGCACGTCCCGTGGCGGAACGCCCAGAGGCGGAGTTCTTGTTGCAGACTCACTTGGACACAGTTGACCCAGGGCCCTTTTCGCTGTGGGCTGAGACGGGGGCTAATCCCTTTGACGCTCATATCATTGATGGTAAGATTTACGGTCTGGGTGCGGCAGATGTGAAGTTGGATTTTTTGTGCAAGCTGGAAGCGCTCTCTTTGGCGCAGCATGCAGGAGCTTGGCGGTTGCCACCTGTTTTGGTCGGCACTTTTGGTGAAGAGTCCGGCATGCAGGGCGCGCTGAAGCTGATTCGTAAAAATAAAATTTCTGCCAAGATGGCCTTGATTGGTGAGCCGAGTGATCTGCGCTTGATGAGTGCGGCGAAGGGCTTTGCCAGTGTGGAAATCCGGGTGCCTTTTTCTGATGAGGAAAAAGATTATCGCCAGGAACATAATTTGCGAGAGAGTACAACGACTCAGTCAAAGCTTTTTCAAGGCAAGGCTGCGCACTCTTCCACCCCCCACTTGGGTGAAAGCGCCGTGGTGAAGATGTTGGAATATCTGATGCTGTTGCCGGATTCGGTGAACATCATGGAAATGGAAGGCGGTATTAATTTTAATACCGTACCAAGCCATGCTTATCTCGAGATCGACATGGTCTCTGGAGTGAGTCAGCCGATCTCCCGCAAGTTGGCCAATATTTACCGCGCAGTGAAGAGTTTGGAGCAGGAGTTTTTGAATTATCGGGACGATGATTTTCATCCGGGAACGCCGACCTTAAACATAGGATTGGTACGGACCAATGAGGATGATGTGCAGATCTCGGGAACGTGCCGAATTCCACCGGTGATCACGCACGATATTTATGAATCTTGGATGGATCAATTGCGTCAGGTATGCGAGGAGAACGGAGCCAGCTTTCGAGTGAATGACTACAAAAAGCCTTTTCGCACGGAGCTTAACTCCATGCTGGTGAAAGGATGTTTGGACGAGTTGCGAGCGATGGGACTTGATACGCAACCTCTGTCTTTGTCATCCACCAATGAAGCTAGTATTTTTTCTCGAGTGGGTATTGAATGTGTCTGTTTTGGTCCAGGAAAGCGAGAGGGAAATATTCACACTCCGCAAGAGCATGTGGCTTTGCAGGATTTGCACAACGCGACAGCCTTTTATAAAAGGATTATCGAAAGGTTTTGTATATGAGTTTTATTATCCGAGCGGTGAGACACGATGACTTAACTCAGCTGGTAGATCTGGCGAAGCAGTTTAATCTTTTGAATCTGCCTGGAGATAAAAAAGTCATTGGCGAAAAAATCGACAGGAGCGAACAGTCGTTTGCAGGCAAGCTGTCGAAGCACGGTTCTGAATATATTTTTGTCGTGGAAGACATTGAGGAAAAGATGGTTGTGGGCAGTTCTTTAGTGATTGCCAAACATGGATCTGATGAAGTTCCTCATAGCTTTTTCAAAATTTTCAAGCGCGATCATTTTTCCCAAGACTTGGGCATCGGGTTTATTCATCAAGTGCTGCGATTTCAGCTGGACTTTGACGGTCCAACGGAAATCGGAGGATTGTTGGTGGATAAGGCGTACCGCCGTCGTCCTGAGAAATTGGGAAAACAAATCAGTCTGTCGCGCTTTCTCTATATGGGGCTGTATCCCGAAAGATTTGAAGAGAGAGTGCTCTGTGAATTGACTCCGCCTCTGACTGACGAGGGGCGCAGTGAGTTTTGGGAGTCCCTGGGTCGTCGTTTCACCGGCTTGCCCTATCAGGAAGCGGACCTTCTCAGTCAATCGCACAAAGAGTTTATTGAAAGCCTGTTTCCTCAGGATGATATTTATCTGTGTCTTTTAGACTCCAAGGCCCGCTTGGTTTTAGGTAGAGTGGGAGAGGCGACCAAGCCAGCTCAGCATCTTCTGGAAAGCATTGGCTTTAGTTACCTCGACGAAGTGGATCCTTTTGATGGGGGGCCTCACTATGGCGCCAATCGCTCTGATATTCTACCTATTCAACAGGGAAAAAAACTGAAGATCGCAGAATTTAAAGATGCCTCTTATAAAGAGCAGGCTTTGATTGCGACGACCGATGAAGAGTTCCGCGTTACGCTGGCTTCGGTCGATGTGCGTGGAGGCGAAGTGGCTTTGACCGCAAAAGCCCGTCAGATTTTGAATTTAGAAATTGGTGAAGAAGTTTATATGTCTCCTTTTAACTACAATAGAGGAAAATAAAAGATGAGCACCACGTTGTTCGCAACAAAATACAAAGGTGATTTTATCAATGGACGTTTTGTTCCGGTCGAAAAAGGCGATGGTGAATTCAAAGACATCAGCCCTTCTGATCTGAACGACACGGTGATGGTGGTTCCTTTCAAGCATGATCACATTGATGAAGCCTGTGTCGCGGCGAAGAAAGCCTATCCTTCTTGGGCGTGTCTTTCTTTGACGGAGTGAAAAACTTACCTTCTGCGTTTTAAGGTATTGTACGTTGGCCATGCTGAAC
>JBCECD010000385.1:0-3724 GCA_039206745.1 Bdellovibrio sp.
CGCCAGTCTTGTCAGGTATTTGAGGACGTGAATGTGGTGCAAAAGTTTATCGGTCCGCGTTTGGATCCTGTTACGACATTGGATCCACGTCATCCCATCACGTTGGGGCCTTATATGAATGATCCAGATCTTATCAACAACAAGTATCAACTGCACATGGCTCAGGAGGCAGCATTAGGAGTTTTTGCGGATCTTGCCAAGGAGTATGCAGAATTGTCTGGACGCTATTATCCTGCTCTGGAAACTTATCTGAATGAAGATGCGGAGGTGGCGTTATTTATCTTAAATTCCGCTGCCGAAACATCCAAAGATGCGATTGATAGGGCTAGAGCAGAGGGAAAAAAGGCTTCTGTTCTTAAGCCGAATCTTCTGCGACCTTTTCCTTTTATGGACTTGCAAAAGGCGTCTCGACATTTAAGTTCAATGGTTATTGCCGAGCGCAGTGACGACCCCGGTTCTGTGGGAGGCCCTTTAAGTCATGAAGTGCGCTCCATCCTGTTGGCAGATAAGCACTGCGAAATTGCGACGGCGAGTAGAGTATACGGTATTGGAGGGAAGGATTTTCGAGAGCAGGATGCCTTGGATCTTGTTGAGTTAGGAATGCGTTTAAAGGAGCCATCACAATCGGAATTGTCTTTTGACTTTATAGGCGTCAAAACAGGCAGAGCTCAGACTGTGCCACCCCTGGTTTTACCTGCGCTCGATAGGGAACAGATGGAGGCTGATCTGGTTCGTCTTGAAGTGATTCAGAATATAGAGTCGAAGACCCGAGTTCGGGCTTTGTCGAAAGATCCATCTCAACTGGTTATGCGACCGAAGAGACTGGCTCCCGGCCACGGGGCCTGTCCCGGCTGTGGAATTTTTTCCGGACTTGATCAGTTTTTTAAAGGCATCAAAGGAGATGTTGTTGTTCTCTACCATACAGGTTGCGCCATGGTTGTGACGACAGATTATCCTTTCAGTTCTCATCGTGTGACCTATCTTCACAATTTATTTCAGAATGGAGCTCCAACTTTGTCAGGTTTAGTGGAGGTGTTTTATGAAAAACAACGTCGAGGAGAAATCCAAGTTGGAGCGGATATAACTTTTATTATGATTACCGGAGACGGTGGCATGGATATTGGTATGGGCCCAACTATCGGTACAGCCTTGCGTAATCATAATATGATCATTCTCGAATACGATAATCAAGGATACATGAATACGGGCGGGCAGTTGAGCTATACAACTCCCTATGGCCGCTCGACTTCAACCAGTCAAGTGGGGCCGAAGGCTCAGGGGAAGGGATTTCATCATAAAGACACCCTCTCAATCATGGCAGCGACAGGTATTCCCTATGTTTTTTCGGCAATCGAAGGCTTTGGAACAGATCTGGTTGAAAAAGCGGCTAAGGCGCAATGGTATGCAAAACACAAAGGATTAGCCTTTGGGAAGATCCTTGTCGCCTGTCCTCTTAATTGGAATTCCGAGGAGCGCAATGGCTTGGAGGTTTTGCAAAGAGCCGTGGATTCGTGCTTCTTTCCTTTGTTTGAAGTAGAGGAGGGGCTTACCACATTAAATTACAATCCGGAGTCTTCGGGACGAAAGATTCCTTTGCGGAATTGGCTTCAGCTGGTGGGAAAAGAAAGACATCTTCTAAAGCCGGAGAACGAAGATCATCTTAAGGAGTTTCAGATGGAAGTGGATAGGCGTTGGGCTCGCTTGAAAGCCCGGGCAGAACATCCTCTTCTCTAAAATGATCATTGAAAGGGCTTAACTGAGAATGGGAAGCCCCAGGTTTTCTTACAATTAGGACCAAATAACCGAAAGTGCAACCTCGACCTTTGGAGCGTTGCAAATTGAGATGATTCCATTAAGTGTTAAAAATTTGTCAGCATCAAATCATTATTTTAGTCCCCGTTGTAAAATTCCGATAAAGTAGAAAGAAAATAAGTCCGTTATAGAACGTGAGATATTTTCGAGCGAGGATAAATTGGGATTCAAATTGACGGTGCGTTCTTTTCTCATAGTATATGGATTTGGAGTATTCCTGAGTGGCTGTACTCTGGACGCCAGTATATGGAAAGAGAGCAGTCTTATCACTCCACCCAATACAGGTGGTGGAGGGACAAATCCTCCGGGACCGGCTTTGGCGGATGTCGTTGGCAATCCGGGCGAGAAAAGTTTTCTTATACCTGCTGGAGATTATAACGGTACTGAGATGTGTATCGCCTCTGATGACTATTTGCTTGCTGGCAATATACGTTCCACGGTCAATCTGTTTGGTACAGCTGGAAGTTTCACGGGAAATTTCGCGGCCTCAATGATGTCTGGAGCTTCTCGCAGTCCCGGGACTTCCGGCAATGGCAGCTATGCTTTGTCGATGTCGTCGCTGCCGTTGACCTTACTGAATGAATCATCTGATTACGCCGGGGTAGACTTCCCTCAAGCGGACGATCTGTACTTTCGGGATATTCCTGATCAAACCCAAGATGACGACGGTTTGGATGGGGTTCACTGTAGGTACGCGACTCGGCCTACAGTTGCGTGCGGTGAGACTCAAGCTACCATTGCTGCTCGAATTGCGGATTGCGCTGCCAAAAATCCCTCATCTTCGACCTGGGATGGAACCACACAATGTAATGGGGCCGAGGGACTCTGGCGTCTTGTAACATATAAGGCTGCTAATCAAGAGGTTTGGAGAGATGAAAGAACCCAATTGATCTGGAGTTCAAAATACACGACAGGATCCAGATGGTGTGAGGCTGTGAGTGTCTACAGCGAACCTTACTTAATAGTGCCGCTTGGATTTTATAATACGACGCTGGGAACACCGATGGTCGGAAACGGAACTATCGCTCCGACAGGCTCCTGGAGTACAGGTGCTTCCGGTTCGAATGTGGTTATCACCTTCTCCAGCTCCACCAATTTCAGCGTATCGGGCGGATTGTGTGGCAGTGGAGGTTCTATCACTGGCGGCTTGACGACAACTCCGGGTTCCACAGCAACTTATACTAATGGAACTCTTTGTTCTTTTGTTATCACTCAAGGCTCTACCTTATTTGCCAATGGAGATATAATGAATTTCCGATCTGGGGCTCCTCCCTACTCTTGTGAGGGAGCTGCTTCTTCTCCCTCTGGATCCCTTTGCCTGGAGGAGGGCACTCCTTTAGATGGTTCTGAAAACTGGGCAACAGGAGTCTATTCTGCCACTAAAGGGGGGATGGGATTGAATTCAATACCGTCTGTGCACTGGCGTGCGCCTAGTTTAAATGATGTGAGATTAGCATATTTAAATGGTATGGCTTTTGTATTACCTGACGCGGGGATTGCCGGCGCCTCTCGCCCTTCTCGAGATATTTCGACAGGTGGCGGATTAGAGTGGACTGCTCATCGTATTATGTCTACTACTTTGGGTAATATTTATGGATTGTTGTATGACTCCAGAAGTAACAATTGGAGTGCTCTAATCACTTCTTCAAGCAGTAATCTGGGAGTGAACAATCTTGTCAGATGTGTTGGGAGGGCGCCATGATTTCTAAAAAGCTGTTTATAAATCTGGTGGCCATTTTGGTTTCCCTCAGTTCTCTTTCGGTGCAAGCGGCGGATAATCAAGGGGGCACGGGATTGTTAAGCTTTTTGATTCCTGCCGGTACGCAAGACGGAACTAATATGTGTGTGGCAAATGATGGAGATTTGATCTCTTCTAATATTCGTCATGGTCTTAGGATCTTTGGTGTGAGAG
>JBCECD010000386.1:0-3703 GCA_039206745.1 Bdellovibrio sp.
GGAGATTGCCCTTCAGTTCTTCACCGGCTTCATTATTGAAAAGTCCCTATCGATAGATAATATCTTTGTATTTGTTATCGTCTTCGGATTTTTCGGCGTGCCCGCCAAATACCAACATCGCGTGCTCTTTTATGGAATCCTCGGAGCTCTCGTCTTCCGCGCCATCTTTATCGCCCTGGGTTCAGTATTGATGCAGTATCAAGCGGTCGTTTTGATCTTCGGTGCCTTCCTGATTATCACCGGTGTTAAAATGATGTTCCAACCTGACAAGGAAATGGATCCCTCTAAAAACTGGGTGATCCGCCTCATGCGCCGTTATATCCGGGTGCACGACCGTCTTCATGAAGACCGTTTCTTCATCGTGGAAAATGGTGTGCGCTATGCAACTCCGCTTTTTGTCGCTCTGGTGTTTCTGGAGTTCACAGATGTGATCTTTGCTGTCGACTCGGTTCCAGCTATTTTTGCCATCACCAATGAGCCTTTGCTCGTATTCACATCAAATATCTTTGCCATCCTGGGATTGCGTTCTCTCTACTTCCTCCTGGCTGGAGTTGTAGATAAGTTTCATCTTCTCAAATATGGATTGGCTGCCGTGCTGGTGTTTGTCGGACTCAAAATGGTCTGGTTAAACAAACTTTACGATGGTCACTTCCCGATCGGCATCTCATTAGGGATCATTGCCTTCTTTATAGGCGGATCCATTGTCGCATCTTTGCTCATTAAACCAAAGAAAACATGACAAAGTCCCCCTGACTTCCGATAATGAAAGTCAGGGGGGTTTTTATGGACAGAAGACTTTTCTTGGCTCTCGATGCAACATCTTCCTTGGCGGACAACTTCCTTCCCACGCACAAAAAGCTGCGTATCAATGCGGATCGACGTGAAATGGATATTCGCTGGGTTCCGATGGACAACTATCACATCACTCTGAATTTTATCGGCGATTTCCCGGAAGAAAAAATTCCGGCTTTACAAGAGACTCTCTCAGAAGTGTGCTCACACTTTGCGCCTTTTGATTTGAAAGTTGAAGATATGGGCGCCTTCTCTAATGAACATGATGCACGCGTTATTTGGCTGGGCATACAGAACAAACGCTGCTTGGGAGCTTTAAAAAATACTTTGGATCAAACTCTCATGGAAAGAAAACTGGTCACGACACCGGATGCCCGAGATTTTTTTCCGCATCTCACCATTGCTCGGCTGCGCAATCCTCGCAGCGTAAAGGATATGATTTCACCTTTTAAACGGAAAAGTTTTGGCAAGCTGCACATCCGCGATGTCGTGCTGTATGAATCCAAAATACAGGGGCCGTGGCCGGTCTACACTCCGCTGTGGAGAGCTTCGCTCTCCGGTGCAACGGAGCAAGACTCCACAGACTATTGCTTTTCGGCTTCCTGAATGTCTTTTTTGGCTTTCTCGTAGTGATAATCCTGGCGGTTGCTTTCAGTGCGATCTGTCTGCAACTGCGCTTTGGTCTTACCTATTTCGTGCGGAGAAGCTCCGCGCTCAATTTTGTTCTCTAATTCCTTATGTCTTTTTTGCACTCGCTGATGAGCCTTGGCCCGGGCTTCCGGACTGGGCTCTTCCGCTGGGGGCTTGGGCAGCTCTGAAGCCTTATTGACTTCCTCCGCTTGCACAGCGAAAGAAAAATAGATCACAACGGAGATAAAAAGTATTTGTTTAAAATTCATACGCACCTCTCTCCGAATTCTTTCTCCCCACCGGAATCACCGCAATGAAAAACACTCGAAGTGTTTAAAAGTCAGATTGAGCTCTGTTATTTGTCATAACTCGAGATTGGGATTCCACTCCTGCCACTTTTCAGGAGGATCGGCCAAAAGCGGAAACTTTTTTTGCCCTGTTGCCACGGGGCCGGCTTCTGTCGGCGTGAAGAACTCCACCCCACCTTTCAACATGGACTCCAGAGAACTGATTTTAACTTCAGATTTAAAAAGCCCTAACTGCGCCTGCACAGCGGCCTTTTGCCAAAACACCGTGTTCTCACGGATCAATTTCACATATTTATTTTCAATGTTGATTTGCACCTGCACAGCTTGCGCTGTTTTCGCCAGACCAATCTTGGAAACAGCTCCGACCTTGAACCCGCGGAACGTCACCGGATCACCGACCCCGACAGAATCTGCCGAAGCCGTTTCCAGCCAATAAACCGACGTGTCCTCCAAGGGGTCTTCCAGCTCGGTGCCCATTCCACCTCTGAATTCCATCTTTCGTGCGCCCTCACTTTTTCCCGGAGTCACAGCGATATAAGGGCCTTCGAGAATGGTCTCTAATCCCGTCACTCCCTGCAAAGTCACTTTGGGAGAGACCAACCAAAACTTCGAGCCTTCCACGGCAAAGCCCTCCGCTTTGCGCTGTAAATCCACTTCGACCACAGCCCGCTTCAGATCTTCGGAAATCTTCACTTCTCGCACTGTTCCGATAGGCACTCCACGAAAGCGCACCTGAGTTTTTTCCGCTTGAATGTTGCCGCCATCTTCAAAGGAAATCTGAATTCGCGGCCCTTTCTCATTCACATATTTAAAAAACAACCATCCGCAAATGCAGAGGGCAAAAAACGGAAAGAGCCACACATACCAAGCTGATTTTAAAGAACGGAGATTTTCATTCCACTTTGTCATCCGCATTCTCCTTCAAATAAGTCGCATCGAATTGAGCCGAGGCTAACATCGTAAAAATCACCACCAATAAAAACATCAACGACCCCAATCCCGGCTCGACATGGGCCATGGGGCCTAATTTCATGATAGCCACCAAGACCGCTAACAAAAAGATATCGAGCATCGACCAGCGGCCAATCGCTTCAACAAACAGATAAAGCTTTCGCTTCACTCCGTGGGGATCCTGGGCATTGCTTAAGGACAAATAGAAAAGAATCACTAATTTAAGCAGGGGAATAAGAATGCTGGCTAAAAAAACAATGATCGCGATCGCCCAAGAATTCGCATCAGCCAAAGAGACAATACCACCCCATATCGTGGAGGTGTTACGCAGTCCGTACATTTCAATAGTCATAAAAGGATAGAGATTCGCAGGAACATAAAAAATCAGCGCTGTCAGTGACAGCGAAAGGCTGAGATGACAGGAGGAGGCATGAAAAGATCTATCGCTATCGAGACTTTTCTTCATACCTCTGTATATCAGAACCTGCGGCTTTTGCCCGGAGGCCAGAGGGGGAATCTGTCAATATACAGAGCTCACATCAACTGCTCTTCTTTTCGTCTTGTCCTCCGTGTACTAAGACAACCAGGGAGTTGATCGCCTCTTTCAGCTCAGAGGATTGTTGCGCCAAAGCTTCCGCTGATTTAACGGCTCTTTCGCTGGCATCATTGTTTTGCTGAGTGATGCCATCCAAACTTGTCATAGCATGAGTGATAGCATGAATACCTTGTGACTGTTCTTGGCTGGCAAGGGAGATTTCTGAATTGATTGAAGCCACCTTATTCACATAATCAATGATTTCTGACAGAGCCACTTTGCTCGAATGGGCCACGCCGGAACCATGGTGGGACTTCTCGACATTATCCTTGATTAAATCACTGATCTCTTTGGCTGAAGAAGCACTTCTCTGCGCCAAACTGCGCACAGCCTCCGCCACCACAGCAAAACCTTTTCCCTGCTCTCCAGCGCGGGCGGCTTCAACTGCCGCGTTCAGAGCCAAGAGATTGGTTTGGAAGGCGATATC
>JBCECD010000387.1:0-3661 GCA_039206745.1 Bdellovibrio sp.
ACACAAGATATGAAGAGGTTGCAGGTTATGGCACAGCTCAACGCTCTTTTTATATGGGAATATCCGGAGAATTTTAACTACAAAAGAGACCGAAAATGAAAATAAATATTTTGATTCTATCCCTGACTCTTCTTAAGACATTGAGCGCATGATGAAAACCTGTGATCGCTGCGGAAATTCCTGTTCTTGCGAAGCGGAAAAAAACATATGCTTGTAGGAATAATTGTCGGTTCTGCCCGTACCTTTGACAATTATTCGTCAATAATAGATTTTCTTAATCCAAGTTCCACTGCCATATACATATAGCAATCCAATAGCCCTCAACGCGAAGACTTGAATTTCCTCTGGGAGTGCTATACAGATGAGATATGGACAAAAGAAAGCTTATCACCACATTTATTGACCAGCTCGCTCATGACATCCAAGCCTTGAAGGAAACGGCCAAAGCCACTATTGAAGCCGCAACGAATGAGGAAAGTCGTCCTGAAAATGAATACGACACTCGAGGCCTGGAGGCCTCATATTTGGCTCGAGGCCAAGCTAAACGCGTAGCCGAGATGGAAGAAGTCCTTGTTCTACTTAAACATCTCAACCCTAAAGACTTTGGTCCAGACGACGGAATATCCTCCTCTGCCCTTGTGGAGGTCGAGCACAATAACAAACGCAGTTTCTTTTTTATTCTGGCTTTAGGTGGAGGTATGAGCGTTCCCTTTGAAGGAAAATCTATCCAGATCGTCACACCAAGCAGCCCTTTAGGTGAAGCTCTTTTAGATCAAAAGGCTGGAGGCATCGCTGTGGTTGAAACCGGTTCCCAGGTACGGGAGTACGATATTCTCAACATCTGGTAAGATTTCACAATCACTGGGCAAACACCACTGTGGCACATATCCCGATAACTCCACACAGGGCGCTCTCGACGAAGAGCCTCCCAGCGGAAAAAGTTCATAACAAGATGCGTGGCCATGTTATTAACGGAGCGAATGACAACCATATCTAGCCTCCTCCTCCTATGATGCTTATTTAAGATTCATTCTTCAAGGAATTCTCATCTCCGCATACTTCTGCAAACTCACTGAGAATGAAAATAAGAAAGTCTGATGATGTTTTTGTAAAGATCTCCTCTCATTTAGCCGATGTCAGATTATGCTTGTTCGACTGCTGGCATCCTGCCTTCTATTTTACTTCTGCTCCTCAGCCAACGCCTTCGTATATCATTTTGAAACAGAGAAATTTCTCCACCCTCCTCTCTCATCATTGCATACGTTAAGCACTCATTTCAAAAAATACGGCTACACTTCTATGTCGGATTTAAGTCTTGCTAAAGCAGGATTGCCCTTTGACACTCTCTTCGTCTCTTCTCTCTTTAAAGGAGCCATCGCAATCAAAGCAGGTGTACAGGCTCCAGAGTCCATTCGCGGGCAGTTGATAGAGGATACTCAAGTTGGAGCCACAGCCTTTCATTTTCTCTATGAAGACACCTCATTTCTTCTTCTTGCTTTTGATGTCTCCAAGGAAGACTTAAAACGCATTGTTCATCCTTGGCTGAGAAGCTCTACAACTCTCTTATGGTCTCTCTTCATGCCAGCCGCTCAGGCTCAAGACAGGTGCACATTAAGAGCTACCGAGGTGGGCTTTCGGACCGTTGCTCCCATAGCAAGTCATATAAAAGCTGATACAACAACAAAGAAAATCGGCGAGTGCGCCTTGTCTGCATTGCGCTCAGCCGGCAATCAGATGAAAGAGACATTGCAGTTTTTTACAGGCCTGGCAACAGAACCGGCAAAAATTTGGCAGGAAATGAAAGACTCATACACTCAACTAAAAGGTTTTGTGCTCAATATTCAAGAGGAGCTGGATCAGATGTTTACAGCCCTCTCCGGCATCTCGGTAGAAGAGCAGGCACAAATAACCTGCTCTTTCACAGGTACATTGATATCCTCGTCAATTCTGGCTCTTCACACAGGGAAATTTGTAAAGCTCATTCCACAAATGCTTCTTAAAATGAAGGAAGTTTCTCAAAAGATTCTTGCATTGACCAAAGCAGAAAATCTGGGAATTTCACTCCCAAATAAAAAACACCTTTCTTCGGAGATTATAAGCTGTGCTCTGTAGATTTATTTTTTTCTTAGCATCATTGATGTTCGTCTGCCCCACTTTGGCAGCAAACTGCCTTTTAAGTGAGGCCCTGAAAGACCCTCAGCTGACAAGCAACGCCAAGTTTTGGGAGGAAATTTCCAAGCTGAATGAAAAAGATTTCGACTATAATGATTCGCTGAAGAAAATTATTGCAAAACATTCGACCAAAGTTCCTAATTCTCCTTCAAAACAAGCCAAAGATTTTCAAAACTCGGCCCGCCTTTCAGTCGTGCAAAAGGCCGAAAAAGAGATTAAGAACTTACCTCCCCACTTAAAAGAAAAAGTTGATGAATTTATCGAAACGGCCCTGCAAAACAATGGACTGCAATCCATCCGCGACAACCCTGGCCGGTGGAATTTGGAAAAGACAATACAGTTCGGCGAAAATTCTTACACTGCCCGCATCAGCCAAGGATACCGGGTTCTCTTCGACTATGATGGAGAAAATCTGCAAATCCGACGTATAAATAAAGGACAAATTCACGGGAACTGAAAAATCAGTTCCCGCAATTCTTATTGGCATTTACTAGAGCCGCAGTCCGCACAGACAAAACAGCCTTCCTGCATTTTCAGCTTAGAGCTGCCGCAGTCAGAGCAAGTCATCGTTTTAATCTCAGTGATATAATTTTTTAAAGTCCGCGCTATGGCTTTGGCAAAAGAAGTAATAGTCCCCTCACTCTTAGTCAGTTGCGAAACAATGAACTCAATATCAGCGCCATGACGAAGCGCCGTTGAGATCATACGGGTTAAAGCTTCCTGTTCGTCGGATTCAAAAAATTTGCTGATATCCGAAAGCAACCAGCCATCTGGCGTTTCTAAATTATAATGACCCGAAGACTCTTTGATCAGCTTTCCTTTTTTCAATCCCGCCGGCAAATGCAAACTGGATTGCTTCATGGCAAACACCTCATAAGGATCCTCATCAACCAGGCCCACTAACACCACCCATTTGTGACCAGCTGATGTGATTTGATGGATATCGCAAGGAAGCTCTTTTGTTCTTCGCACACCCTTGGTGCGTGGAATCCCTTTTTCCGGTTGAGTCTCGGCAGAGCTGCTCGCAGCTAAAACAGAAGCCATCGTACCATCCCGGTAAGACGTGCATCCTTTAATAGTTCCGGTTTTATAAACGCTTGTGTAAAGACGTTTGAAATCCTCAAAGGGATAGTCATGCGGAATATTCACTGTTTTTGACATCGCCGAATCGATCGTGCGAGACAAGATTTCCATAGTCTTGATGTGATCATCAATATTCAAACCATAAGCTGTGGCAGCCCAATCAGCTTGGGGCTCCCAGGTTCCCTCTTTTTCGTGAAATCTCACAGCGTAATCGCGAACACGAGACTCACGCAAAAGTCCTCTGGACCGGTCAAATTTATAAACCGTGTCCTGCCAATGAGTGGCCAACATATTCTCATCGCCCTCTTTGATCCATTTCCACTCGTTCCCTGTGGCACTCTTATCGTAAGAGCGCTCTTCCCAATTGATATTCTTAGGCAGCGCCAATCCTTCAGGAGGATAAGGT
>JBCECD010000388.1:0-3658 GCA_039206745.1 Bdellovibrio sp.
CTGTGAATTTTTTTTGATTAAACAGCGAGCTTATTTATGCAGGAATCAATAGTAAATGGCATGATAGCGATCCAAATAGAAACAAGATTCTGGATATTTATAGCGCAATTTAAAAAAGTGGCGACGGGTGTGAGCTCTGCAGTAAGAAGACGCAGTAATAGTTTATTTCAAACGATCTTCGATTGCTTTAAGACGCTGTTCCAAGACGTGCAGTTGATCCTGTTGAGTTTGCTTTTCACCTTGCAACTGTTGCAGATTCGACTTCAAAGATTCATTCTCACGGCGCACTTCTTTCAAGGCTTCAATCAAAACCGCTGAAAGCTTGGGATAATCGACGGTCTTAATACCATCACTGCCGGTCTTAACCAACTCAGGTAAAACCGCTTCCACCTCCTGGGCGATCACACCCACTTGGCGAGAAGTGTCCTCTCCTTTTTTCCAAGTATAATAATAACCTGTCAGTTGATCCACGATAGATCCCGCTTGAGGAATCGGACCGATGATATCTTTCAAACGTCTATCTGAAAACGTATTCCAAGCATTGGCCACAGCCACGGTCGAATCTCCGCTCGCCCCCACCTGGAACAACTGCCCCGGAGAAGTCGTACCCACTCCCATCTTTCCATTGGGGTCAATCAACATACGAGGCTTCGCAGCGACATAGTCATAGAACCAGAAGTTACGTGTTCCATTGCCGTTATAATCCACACCAATACCGAACTGGCTTGTACCGTTTTTCTTCATACGAATACCAGCACCCAAGAGAGAGCCACTGGAAATATTGTTCAAAGATAAGTAAGCCGCCGAAGTTCCCGTGGTTCCTGCGACTTCGAGAAGCTCTGTCGGACCGGTTGTTCCTACACCCAACTGTCCTGAGCTATTCAAGGTCACTTTGGTCCCACCACCAGATTGCAGCTTCAGATCGTTGGAGTCGCTCGGACCAATTGTCACAGCACCGGCCTGACCGCCGTTGACAACAGCATCTGTCAGACCATAACCCGAGATCGTCGTCGGATTGGTTCCCGCTGTCACCCGACCATAGGCATCGACAGTGACAGATCTATAGGTGCTCGCAGTCACACCACTGGAAGGAAGATCTGCCGCAACTAAAGCACGGAAAGTCGGAGCACCGTTACTTCCATTCGGAGCTGCAAAAAAGGTATTGGCTGTCTGAGTTCCGAAGCTCACATTGGAACTGCTGACCTCAATCGTTGTACAGCTCAAAGTATCTGAAGCGGACACCCATGTTAAAGTTTGTGCGCTCGTACACTGAGGAAAATAAGCCGTTCCCGCAGCATTTCTCAAATCACCAATTCCGATAAATTTCGCTGCGAATGAGGATCCATTCCAAACATAAGCTTTACCAGAGTCACCCGAAACCAGCGTGGTCGAAGAGACCGCATTGCCTTGTAATTTTGTCGCACTCACTGCTGTCAACAGAGACCCATCCACAGCCGGCAATTGAGCACTGCCATTGAGCTGCACCACTTTATTGGCACCAGTCCCGACATCCACAGCAATAGAACCTGTTGAAGAAATAGTACCTTGAGGTGTCAGCCCCGTGCCCACAGTAATGCTTGTAATGCCACTTCCAGAACTCAAAGTTTTTACTGTACTGCCATCATAATATTTCAAAACACCGGTGTCATACCAGATCTGCCCCGCTTGCACACCTGTCGGAGTGCCCGAGCCACTGGGAATTTGCACCAGGCCATTGGAAGAATCTTTCGTCACATAGTTGCTGGGGTTTATCGACAACAAGGTCTGCAACTTAGTCGCATTGCCCGAAGCAAACACCGCCTGTAAATTAGCTTGGGTCAAATCCCCCGTACCAATGAAAAGAAACTGACTGGGAGAATAGCCTTGCACTGTTTGCGAGGTGACAGCCGTGGGCGCAGAACCAATTTCAATATCAGGAGATAAAGTGTCTTCGACATTGGTCGCACTCGGCGTCACCAACACTCTCAGATAGCGAGCATCATAAGCAGAAGGCGTGTATGTACCACTAGGACACGTCTGCCCTGGCGCATTTGCTGCGGAAATACCCACTGTGTTTTGAAATATTTGGGCCATGGTGCGACCGGGATCATTAGAAGTTCTCTTGCCCGCTCCCGTTATGGAACCGACTTTAATATTAAAATATCCAGAGGACGAAGACGTATTCACTGTTTGAGTTTCTTCATAAAGAAGACAGCGCTTGGAAGAGTCGAGCACCTGAAGAACCAGCTTTACACTGCCATCTTCTAATGGGTCCGAAGTTCCTTTTTCAGATAGCTGACCATCTAAGGTAAAGGTTTGCGCAACCTCGTTGGCTGCTTGCGCATGAATCGCAAACAAGACCATGAAGGCTGTAAAAAAAACTTTAGAACGTTCCTGACGTCTTTGCAGCTCCATGACATTCTTATCGTAAGATTTATAAAAAACTTCAGTCTTACCTGTGAAAAAGGCGATAATTACTTGTTTTAAATGGTTTCATATCAAAAAGAGCTGATAAGTTGTCTTAGTTTGAGACAGGACGCTTTTGACCTCAACAAAGGATCTTGTTAGTCTGATTGGCATGATTGGCAAAAACATGAAGTTGATTTTGTTGTTTATGAGTCTCTTCGCTCTCTCGGGATGTCAGGGGTTTCGCTATTATGATGCGCAGAAGCCTCATCGAGGAAAAGATCGTTTTTATAACAACTACGATCGTGCGCCCAAGCCCAGCTTTTGGAAGTGGCAATGGGAACGCCTGACTAAACCCTCCCAAGAAGAGCCGACTTTCGCTCCGGAAGTTCTTAAAACCGATGTTACTTTCCTGCAGAACAATCGCAAGGTTCCCTCTTTAACTTGGATCGGTCACTCGACTTCTCTTCTGCAAATTGATGGCATCAATATTCTAATGGACCCTATCTTTTCCGAACGCGCCTCTCCGGTTTCCTTCTTAGGTCCCAGGAGATTGGTCGCCTTGCCTTTTGCTTTGAGTGAATTACCACCTATCGAGGTGGTGCTGGTCTCTCATTCACATTATGATCATCTCGACTTGCCTACTCTACGCGAGTTGGCAAAACGATCTCCCGACACTGTCTTTCTTGTCCCCTTGGGAAATAAAGAGCTCTTGGTTTCCGAAGGCCTTCACAATGTCCATGAGATGGATTGGTGGAATGAGTATTCCTTCAAGAACCTGAAGCTGACTTTGACTCCCGCTCAGCATTGGAGTCGCCGCACTCTTTTTGATACAAACCAGACACTTTGGGGTGGATGGCATATTCGCGGCTCTTCGCTAAAAGTGTTTTTTGCTGGCGACACCGCCTACTCACAAGACTTCGTGGACATTCGTGCGCGGCTGGGATCCGTGGACTTAGCTTTGATTCCGGTGGGGGCCTATGAGCCACGATGGTTCATGGCCTCCAGCCATACCAACCCTGATGATGCGGTGAAAGTTCATCTCGATTTAGGCGCGAAGCTGTCCATTGGTGTGCACTGGGGAACATTTCGTATTTCTGATGAATTCATGACAGCTCCGGTGGAAGATCTGCGTAAAGCAACAGAAGCCCACCACTTGCCTGCTGATTCATTTCGGCTGCTTAAGCATGGGGAAGTTTTACTCCTGTAAATAAGATCTATTTTTAAAGTCCTTCTTCTAATTTGCTCCCACACAAACGAACAGGGTTTGTAC
>JBCECD010000389.1:0-3627 GCA_039206745.1 Bdellovibrio sp.
CGCCAAATCCTGATCCCAGTGTTGAACCTTCGGATAAGCAGGATGTTTTTCATAGAGCTTCACCAGCCATTTGCACATGGCACTGTGTTTGCCTAAACCTTTTTCCACCAAAGCCAGATTGTAAATCACATCAGGATAGTCTTCGGTGTTGCGCGTGCGCTTCTCCAGTTTTACAAAGTGCGTGCGCGCCAGCTTGTAATTTTTTTTCTCGAGAGCCACCTGCCCCAACATATTGGAAGCCTCAATGGTCATCTTCACATTGGGCGAAAGAGAGAGCAGCGTTTTCAACTCGGACTCCGCCTGATCCCAGGAACGCGTCTTCATATAAGACTGCGCCAAATAAAAGCGCAGATATTCCTCGAGATGGCCTTTCTCTTTCAGTAAATTTTGTAAAGAGGTGATCGCCTCAGGGAATTGCCCGTCACGATATTGTTGTAACGCCTTCTTAAAAGGCTCCAGGTCGTTCTTAGGTGCTTGCGCTGCCGCCGTCGTCGTGAGGAGGCAAAGAAAAATCAGGCATTTTAAAATGCATTTCGGTGCGTTCATCATGTATCCAGTCCTTGTGTCTCTCATTCATTAATGATACCGAATTTTCCCGGTAAAATCGAAGACGAAAACGATTTGTACCTGTCAAATTTGTGGCGTCCAGCACTTCGTGTGCCTCGCTGACGACTGGAAACTTATTTGCAGAGGAATTACAGCCACCTGAAAACCGGACTCGAGGAAGGCCCGACGAGCCCCTCCCAAGAGTGTCGCTGCAAGCAAATGCCTATCGCCAGACTAAAGGCCTGAGAAAATAAAGTGATTCATTTTGATACAGACTATTTGGAATTAAATCACATTTTAAGAGGAGAAGAGCTTAAGTGGTTTTGAGCTTTTCGAGTTCCAAAACCGGTTCGCCCGGGGAGGACAGACCCAAGAAGAGCCTCGGGACCAGCCGTTCAGAATTCAGGATAGAGACAGCCCGTGGAACGGGCCGCCCCTGGTAAACGACTACTTGTGAGTCGTCGTATGCGTTGTAAAAGTCTTTTTCATTTCTTCCATGTTGCTCAAACCGATTTTGAAAACTTCTTGAGACAAACGAGTGCTCTCTTGCCATTGAGTTTGTGCAAAATCAGTGCAGGCCTGAGCGTAGCGCAAACCTTGGTCAAACATCTCTTGACCTGTTTTCATTTGCCAGCCCCAGAAATCGCGGATCGCTTCATTCGTGTGAGTTGCGTAAGCTTGGAAAGGCTTTTCAAAAGTAGTGTCTTTCGTAGACATATTTTCCTCCTTGTTGTTGCATTTGCAGCAAATTGATTGCACCTCCCTTTTTTAAGAAGAGCAAGTTTTTTTGCTGCATTTGCAATATTGCGTTCAAACGCCCGGCAAAGGTCTCAATGGAGTAAAAAATCTAAACAAAAAATTCGACTTACTTTTCTTTTTTTTGTCCGCGCTTCGCCGAGAGCGGCGAAGTTAAGAACTTCAACCCCGTCAAAGCCACCTCTCCCATCTGCTCCATCAGACGCACATTCTGCTCCCACAGCGGCGTCCATACGGCCTGAAAACTTTTTTCATTCAACCGGATCATCTGCTCGAGAAGCTCCACCGGGAAGCGGGAGGCGCGGCCCTGCTCGAGTAAAATCTGGGTGAGAACTTCCGAGGTGATGTCCTCATCTGTTTCCGCACTGGTGATCTGCACCCGCTGCCCTTTCTGGATCAAGGTCGTAATGTCCTGCAACGTCACATAGGCTTTTTCTTTTGAACTGTAAAAGCGGCGATTGCCATATTTCTTTATATTAATAATTTCCATACACTAGAGTTTCTACTCTTTATTTTAATATTGTAACAAGTTTTTTCTGCCTATCTAATAAGAAGTGCATGATGCACTTCTATAGGAGAGTTTATGGAAAAACAAATACGCCGAATGGAAGAAGTTGTCGAGCAGAGTTTAGACCGAATCACTGCTCATCCTTTTTTCCTCAGTACCGTCTCCCATCTTATCAATGTGAATTCTTACCGCCGCATTTGGACTCGCAAAGCCCTCGAGGCTTTGTGGAAAGATCTCGAGCTTCCCATCAAGAGTGACCAAGAGCGAATCCTGCTTTCCCTTCAGGAAATGCAAGTTCGCATCAAAGGTCTGCAACTGGAATTGGAAGAAAAAAACTCTGAGATTGCACGCCTGAAAGTGGTGGCCAAACACAAAAGATCCGCCGCTGCTCGCAGTGTTCCCAACGAACGCATGACTGCGGTGAATCTCGATGTTTAATCTCGACACCCTTCTCGCCACGGCTCAGGTGCGAGCGCTCGAGCACAGTCAGAAATGGGGCTGGAATCAGGAAGTGAACTCCACTCCCTATGAAGTGATTGAGTCCATCGGCACCATGCGCCTGCTGCGCTATTCCGAGCCAGCACCGCACCGTCAGCCCTTGCTGATCATCCCCTCCCTGATCAATCGCTATTATATTCTCGATCTGCTGCCGGAAAAATCTTTTATTGCGCACTTAGCCCAGCATTTTACTTTGTATGTTCTCGATTGGGGCGAGGCACGCGATGAAGAGAAACATCTTTCTCTGGAAAGCCTTCTCGAACTGCACTTTGCCTATCTCTACAAAACTCTTTTGAAAGATTGCAATCGCACTCAGGCCCATCTGCTGGGCCATTGCCTCGGGGGCAATATCGCCACTTTCTGGAGCCTGATGCACCCTCAGGACGTGCTGTCTCTGACCTTGATCACGACTCCGATGAATTTGCGTGTGAATGGTAAATTGGAAACCTGGGCGCAGCACAAAGATTTTGATCTGCAAGCTCTGGTGCAGGCCTATGGCCATGCCCCTTGGTTGCTGCTGCAAACCGCCTTTTTGGGTTTGAATCCCTCTCAGATCTGGCAGAAACCCCGCCGCTTCCTCGAAAAAGTGAAAACACCACAGAGTCTGCGCAACTTTATGGCTTTGGAAATATGGTCCGCCGACAATCGCAGTCCACGAGGTGCATGCTTTCATGATTTGATCAACCTGCTCTATCGTCAGAACTGTCTTCTCGAAAAAGGTTTTCCGTTCAAAGGAAAGCGCTTCTTCCTCAAAGACCTGCAATGCCCTGTGGCGGCCTTGTCGTCGCAAGATGATCACATCGTGCAATTAGACTCCACTTTGCAAGCCGAGTACGTCCCGCAGGCTCGTGCAGTAAAACTCTGGCATTCCACCGGCGGCCACATCGGCTGTCTTTTAGGGCAAAAATCGCAATCAACCCTGTGGCCTGAATTGGTTCACTGGCTTCACCAACAAGAAAGCATCCATGAGCAATCTCAAGCAGTCGTTTAAATGCAGCAATCACCGCTCTCTGTTTTTTCAGTACTTCCCCGGCGAAGGCACTCCGGTTGTTTTTCTCAACGGCCTGGATGACTCCATGGATATTTGGAGGTCGGTGACCCATCTTCTGTCACTGTCGCAACCGCGCCTTTATGTCGATCTCTTAGGCCAAGGTGATTCCCTGCATGCGGAGCTCAAGAGTGATCTCTCTTCGAACTACCGCCTGACGGCAGAAGAACAAGGACTCTGCCTGTTTGAGCTGCTCGAGTCTTTGCAAATCCCGCGTTGCTCTCTGGTGGGCAACTCCTACGGCGGCGCGATCGCCCTGTGGATGGCCTGT
>JBCECD010000390.1:0-3617 GCA_039206745.1 Bdellovibrio sp.
TGATTCCTTGGTAGCGCCACCCTGCGCTCTCCTCTTTGGTCAATTCGTCAATTCTTTAAATGGAAAATACATCACAGCAGAGGATGTGGGAACAAATGTTCAGGATATGGAACATATCTATATGGAAACACCTTGGGTGACGGGGATTCCAAAGGACTTTGGTGGTTCGGGCGATCCTTCCCCCTACACAGCCCATGGTGTGCTGATGGGAATCAAGGCGTCAGCTAAGGAAAAGTTTGGTACAGATGCTTTAAAAGGTCTGCGCGTCGCGGTTCAAGGTCTGGGCAATGTGGGCTCCAATTTGGTTCGTTATCTACATGAAGAGGGCGCTGTTATCACTGTTGCTGACATTTAAAAGAGCTGGGTATTCTCTATGCGCCTGATTATGTGATCAATGCGGGTGGCTTGATGAACGTTTTCGTAGAGCTGGAAGGTTACTCTCCAGAGCGTGCTTTTGAGAAAACAAAACGTGTGTACGACAATATCTTGAGAGTGTACGAGATTGCAAAACGTGACAATATCGGCACGCATACTGCCGCAGATCGTTTGGCAGAAGAGCGTATCACCACTATTGGCCGCCTGAAGCAGCGCCATCCTGGTAAATCTTCACGCGCCTTTACGACTTTGCGTGAAGTGAATAATCGTTAATTTTTTCTGTAGGGGTTGCCTGAGATGTCAGAGCGACCCCCTCTCTTTTATGCGCCGAGCGAATTTGTCGTTTTCTTGACTCTTGCCCCCTCGCAAAGAACAATCTCTGGACGTGGATCTTTCAACAGCGAGGAATTATTTTGAGCACAAAAATTTCTAAAGAGGATTTAAAATCTCCTGATCAAGTCACTCAAACATTGCGTCAAGGGTTTGTGTGGACGACCACTCATTCTAAAATTGTGGTCCTGGCGATAATTGTTTTCGCTGTCGTCGGCGTCGGCGCCTCTATCACCAGTTATTTATCTGAAAAGAACGAACAGGCTCAGCAGGAAAAATACTTCCTTCTCGAAAAAGAGTATTTGAACAAAAAGCAGGGATTTGAGGAAGCTCTTCGTGCAGGTTTAAACCCAAACTCCAAAGCTCCTGTTGATGCCAGCAAGAAGGCTTCCGGTGATTTGGAAAAGGACTATGGCACTGTTGTCAGGGGTTTGGAGTCTTTTGTCGCAGAGGCCCCGAAATCTAAAGCGGCGCAAATGGCTGCTTTGCACTTGAGTGATGTTTATTTGAGCTACAAAAAGCACTCTGAAGCTTTGGCTGCTTTGAAGAAAGTAGAGTCAGGTTTGGATAATAAGGCTGTTTTGACGGCTTTGGTGTGGATGCAAATTGGTAACGTCTTGTCGGATCAAAATGACTGCCAAGGTGCTATTGGACAATGGCAAAAAATTTCTGATAACAAGTCATTGGCTTTTGCTCACGATGAAGCGAAATTGCGCATGGGGCTTTGCTATGAAGTGCTGAATGATGCCGGCAAGGCGGAGCAGCTTTATACTGAAGTAAGTAAAAAGCAGGATGCCTCTACAGCCAATTTTGCGGCTTCTCGTGAGGCTGAGAAATATCTGCGCCTTTTGAAAGCGAAAAAGAATCTATAGTTAGATTGAGGTTCTCATGAGATTTTATGGACTCGCCTTTTTGGTTCTACTTTTGTCGGGTTGTACAACGATTGATCGCACTCTGGAACAATGGAGTGCTCTGAGTAGCAGTCAACGCGAGTATGAGGTGAAAACCGCGTGGATTCGTCAAACGACAACAAAGGACAATCTGGGGTTTCGTAAAATCAATCGCATGACTCCTTTGATTATGGGAAATTTACTTGTTCAGGCAAATGGCCTGGATGGAGTGGTGGCCTACGACAAAATATCAGGCCAAGAAAAATGGCGTCTGCCGATTCCAAATGGGGCTGAGCCCAGCGCGGCTTTTATTCGCGACCGTCTTTTTATCGGTGCCAGTGATGGACAGTTCTATTCTATTGAAGCCAGCACAGGTTTAGTGCAGTGGAGTTTTGCGACCAAGGCTGAGAATCTCTCAGCACCTCTTCTCGATGAGGGTGTTGTTTACTTCATGGCTGGAAATAATGTGTTGTATGCTTTGGATGCCGCCACAGGACGTCAGTTATGGCTTTACTCACGTCAGGACACTTCTCAGTTTTCGATACGAGGAGGAAGCAAACCAGCTCTGCGTAATGGGATTTTGTATGCAGGCTTTTCCGATGGTTCTCTGGTCGCTCTTCAGACGAAAACCGGAGCTGTTGCGTGGGAGCTTCTCCTGAATCGCAACAAACGATTCCGTGATATCGATGCCTCTCCTATCTTAGATGGTGATTTACTCTATGTAGCTGGCTATGACGACAAGCTTTATTGTATCTCCGCAGATAAGGGCGAGGTGGTCTGGCGTGTGGATGGTGGGGGTTACAGTGCTGTGACCTTATTAGGCGACAAGCTTTATTATCCTAGCACTCAGGGCGAAATTCTGGCTTTGAGTAAAAACAGTGGCAACAAAGTCTGGAGCTATAAAATCAAAGAGGGTATTGGCACTCAGGTCGTTCCCTATAATGGTGTGTTGGTTTTTGGTGAGTCTCAAGGAAAGCTCCGCTTTTTAGATCCGCAGACGGGGAAAGAGTTAGGGGCCTTTGAGCCGGGACGGGGCATTCTTTCTGCTCCTGAAGTTGATGAAAAAGCGCGCCGAGTTTACTTCATCTCTGGAGAGGCCAATCTATACGCGATGAGTGCGGGATGGATTAAGTCTCCTTACTTTAAGGAGTGATGTTATGGGAAGAATCGCAACTCTTTTATGTTGGGTCCTAGTCTTGGGAGCTTGCTCACACGGCAACTGTCAAAAGCAGAAAATGAATGAGCAATCTCAAGCAGCAACGCCTAAAACTGTCGGCGCCTCAGTTGAAGGGGAGGTTCCTGTTATGGAAAAATCATCTGCTCTGGATCGAGTGAAAGTCTATAAAGCTGATGGCAGCCTCCAATGTGGCCAGGGTAAAAAAATTCCTCTGGACGAAATGCAGAAAGAACTAAAAGGCATCAAAGTTCACTCTTCTGTGAATAAGAATGATGGCATGATGCGCATTCAGCTGTGCGGCTCTCCGACGGGGAATTGCAATGTTTACGAGATCGAGAGAAAAGATCTCGAGGCGGCCTTGAAGGCTGGGTTTAAAGAGTGGGTGAATGAATAAGGTTCTGCTTTTATCCTGCTGCTTTTTCGTTGGCTGTGGAGCTTCTTCAGGCTCCCACTGGCAAGAGAAGACCAAACCCTCTCCGCCATCTGTTGTAATAAAAGAAGCAGAAATATCTGAGATTAAATATATCCCCAAAGGGGAAGTTCCTAGAGCTTATCTTTTATCCATATATGATGAAGTGATAGATATCTATTTAGCGGGCAAGAAATTCTACGAATATCGCAAAAGTTTTCCTCGAGATCCTGTTACTCATATTGTATTTTTCAACACCAAAACACAGTCATTGATTGGGTATGCGAAGATAGTTGAAACTCTCATGGGCCCTACAGATGACGTTATCACAAAAACTGTGCATAGAAGCGGAGTCTCGGCCAAGGCTTTAAAAGGATACTACGGAGATAAGAAGATCGCATTTGCCACGGAAGTCGAAGGATTTGTCTCTTTATCC
>JBCECD010000391.1:0-3609 GCA_039206745.1 Bdellovibrio sp.
ACGTGCATCGGATCGTCAAACTTTTGATCAGCCACCGCCTCTGAAAAAAACATCTCCGGACGAAAGTTCAGACCACAGAGCCTTCATTTTTAATCGGCTCTGACCGATAAACATTTGAAGACATGGAAGGAGTGTGGGGTCATGTCAGTTAAGACTTTTAAAAAAGGGGAAGTGATTTACAAAGATGGGGACAAGATCACCTCCGTCTATCTGATTCAATCAGGCGGGGCCAATCAATGCCTTATCCGTGGTAAAAAGACGATAGATCTTTTTCAATTAGGTGCTTCCCACATTCTCGGTGATCAAATTATTTTAGGTCAGAACACTCACCCCACATCTGCTGTGGCTACAACAGAAACAAAAGTTCTGGAGATCCCGGTAGAAGCCTTGAAGCAGCAATATGAAGGTGCGCCACAAATGCTGAAGGTTCTGATCAAGTCCTTGGCAGATCGCCTGCGTTTAGCGATGAACGATGTGCGCTCCGGTAAATTGGAAAAAGATTCCTCTCCTTGCCCTGAAGATCAAGTCGCCAAAGTTTTCGGCACTGTTTTCCACACTGCCAATCATAAAGGTGATCGCTCCCATGCCGGGCGCGTGATTGTGGACTGGAACTTGATGCGCCAATATTCACAAAGGGTGATGGCGGAGTCTCCAAAACGCTTGGAACAGGCTATTAATATCTTAGTCAAAATGAAATTGGCCCTCTATGAAATGGGCAAAGCTCCTGACAATCCAGATGGCCCGGAGGAGATTCAAAAAGTCCACTTTTTAGATCTTTCTCTAGTTGAGAGCTTCTTTGAGTTCTATCAATATTACTATTTTAAGGGCGGTCGTTCTGAACTCTTACGAGTGGATGAGCTCTGCCATCAGATGCTCGATGCTCTGCTTAAAATTTCCGAAAATGAACAGCCGGATCGCTTTGGTTTAGTCAGCGTGGATTTTGCCCGCTTTGGCGAGTATTGCAAGAATGAGTTGGGCATCAACCTCAACAACGACCATTTCAGTCGCTTGGAAGGCAAGGGCGTCTTCATGAAGCGTAAGAATGGGGGTTCCGGCGTCCTCCTGCAATTTGAAGTGAAAGAATTCCGCTCGATTTTACAGAGCTGGAAAATCTTGCGTGAAATCGATAAATGGAATGAAAAAGGTTTTGTCGACATGGATGAAAAGGAAGACAAGCCCAAGAAAAAATCCGGTGGCCCGACCTGCCCAGCATGCAGTGCGGAGGTTCAAGCTGGAGCCAAGTTCTGCCATGAGTGTGGCCATAAAATTGTAATGGCCGCTTAAACGAGGAGACAGAATGAGTGAACCGCTGATTGTGTTTCGTGCAGTCCATGGCCGAGACAAACAAGCTCTTCTCAAAAGAACTTTGGTCGTTGAATGCGAAGTTCAGCTGAAGGATCGCTTTAAAAATTGCTTTCCTTTGATTCCTATTGCATTAACACCAGAAGGACATCTCAAGTGCCAATTGCTTGAAACAGCTTTCTTGGAGCCTCTCAAGTCAGGCTCTTGGACGGCTTGTTTTGTTCTGGACAATGAAAAATATCTATTTGAACCGCAATTGCAGATTCATCTCCCCTTCGTCTCTTTAACGGTTCCTCACCTCTTTCACTTGCAAAAGAGAAAAAACTTCCGCTATTCCCTGGCGGAAGAAGATCGCGGTCACTTTGTCATCACTCATCACAACGACCACGGATCTGCCCAAAAATGCCGCCTGCTGGATCTCAGCACTCGAGGCTGTGCTATTGAAATGCCTGCAGATACGGCAGCTTTGCAGGTGAATGATCGCCTGAGTGGTGAAGTGCTCTTAGGGCATTACCCACCTATTCATATTGAGGGCTTAGTTCGTAATATGCGCCAAAAAGGTCTGACTCAGATGGTGTTTGGGATTGAGTTCCATCTCAAGAATGATGAGCACGCTATTAATGAGGCCCTGACAGAGCTGCAAAAGTCTCTTCATTTTCGCCGTGTAGGCTAGTTATCGAGTTATAAAGTCTGGGGATAATAGAGCTTATTATCCCACATCCCCTCATTAAAATATTGAATGGTGGCTTTGAGTTTGCGAACCAGCTCTTGTTTTCTCAGGCGCGGCTCGTCCGTTTGAACTTCCTGCCTTCCCTGACGGTCCTCCAGGGAAAACATCTGTGGATCCTGCTGCCCAGGAGCCCAACGAACAAAAGAGTCTTGAGCAAACAGCCAATAACGACCATCATTGAACACGACGGCGGCCTTATCTCCCGGCGTGAATAACGAACTACCTAGATAGTTTTTATCTTTTTGCTCAATGCCTAAAAAATCCAATACTGTCGGCAGGATATCAATTTGTTGAGCAATCAGAGTTGTATCCACTTTCGGGAAAGCAAATCGAGGATGATATAAAATCAATGGAATGCGGTAACTCCCAACTTCATTGTTGAAGTCAGAGCGATACGACTGTGCTGTGTGATCAGCAGTGATAATGAATAACGTCTGATCAAACCAGGGCTTCTTTGCCGCTTCAGCAAAAAACCTCTGCAAGGCATAGTCTGTGTAGGACACAGCTTTAAGGATCGGCAGGGGGCCTTCAGGAAACTTGTCAGCATATTGCGCCGGAATTTTATAAGGCTGATGAGATGTCAGAGTGAATACAGAGGTTAAAAAGGGAGGTTTGACCTGATCCAACTGCGCCAACATCCACTGCAAAAAAGGCTCATCCCAAATACCCCAAACACCATCATCATCAGCGGCATTGCCGTATTCCCGCGCACCAAAATATTTTTCAACTCCCGCACTTTGCATAAAGGAGTCAAAATACATGGTGCCGTTGTGCCCGCCATGAAAAAAACTCGTGGCATAGCCCTGTTCCGCCACCAGGGTGCCCAAACCGACAAAATAGTTCGAGGTAAAATGCGAAGAAATAAAAGGCTCACTCATCAATGCCGGAATGCCCGCCATAATGGCTCCGATACCTTCAATGGAGCGGCGTCCATTCGCATAGGCATTGGTGAAAACCACTGACTTTCTCATCAGGCTGTCTAAAAACGGTGTATAGGAGTGCCCTTGTTCATTCGGGCCGACGTATTCTTCACCGAAACTTTCGAGAACAATCAAGACTACATTTTGCCGAGCTGTCGGCCTTTTGCCTTGCAAGAGAGAACCAGAAAGATGGCCGTTGAGTAAACTGAGCATTTCATTTTTATCGTCAAAATACTTCTCCTGACGCAGGCCTTGAGCTCCGTAACTTTTAATAAAGGTGAATGTCGAGTTCAGGACTAAATTATTTAGAAGAGGAGCCGGAAAGACATTGGCATTGACGAAGTTCACAGGCTTGGATTGCAAACCTCCGCGAATTCCCAGCACCGCGATGGCTACAGCCACCACACACATCGCAATATGCTCGCAAACAAGAGACCCAGCTTTACGCTCTCCCCACCACCGTCTTGGCAAAAGATGTTCAGTCTTATGAAAAATTTTTTTGACCGAGAAAAAAAATGCCACAAGCAACAGGCCGTTCAAAAGAAACAGGGGCCAATAACTGCTCACAAAATTCCAGGTCTTGCCCGAAATCTCATTGAGAATAAAAAGACCGTCATAGGAAAACCGGCGGCCTACAAAATTAATAAACTCAACATC
>JBCECD010000392.1:0-3592 GCA_039206745.1 Bdellovibrio sp.
GTGTAAATATGTTCATGGCGATGTCACAGATATTCATTCTCTCTTGGACGCTTTCAAGGGAGCGGAGGCTGTTTTTCATTTGGCCGGAGTCATTGCTTACCGTAAATCTCAACGCGGTTTAATGGAAAAAGTGAATGTGCAAGGAACAGCGAATGTGGTCTCCGTCTGCCGCGAACACAAGGTTCCCCGCTTGGTTTATTTATCTTCCGTCGTAGCGATTGGTGCGGGTCTGTCTGCCGAACAAGTTTTAAATGAAAACTCTGAATACAATATCGCAGATCTGGATTTAGGCTATTTTCAAACCAAGCATGCCGCAGAAAAGATTGTTAAAATGGCCTGTGATAAAGGTGAGATCAATGCCGTGATTCTCAATCCTTCCACTATTTACGGAGCCGGCGATGCCAAAAAGGGCAGCCGAAAAATGCAGCTGAAAGTTGCCCAAGGTCGCATGAAATATTTCACTCGAGGTGGCGTGAATGTTGTCGCGGTGGAAGATGTGATTCAAGGTATATTAAGTGCCTGGAAGCAAGGCCGCAATGGCGAGCGCTATATCTTGGCCGGAGAAAATCTCACCATTCAAGAGTTGCTGGCGACGATCGCCTGGGAAGCCGGCGTTAAGCCTCCTTCCAAAGAGTTGCCGTCGGGACTTCTTCACACGATCGGCAAAGTCGGTGATTTTATGGAGAAGATGGGCATGAAAAGTCCCTTCAGTCGCGAAAATGCACACACCACCACCATGTATCATTGGTTTGATTCCAGCAAAGCGCAGAAAGAACTGAATTTCAAACCCCGGCCCGCACGCGAAGCCATTCACAACAGTGTGCAATGGATCCGCGAGCAAGGATGGCTTAAGTAATCATGGCTAAGGTCTTCTTTTTCGTTTTAGGAATTGGCGCTGTGATCGCATCCGCTCTGGTCACACTGTGGCTGTGGCTCCCTTCCACTGAAGACATCAAAGGCTGTCTCACAACCAGTATGTATCAGGTCGAACTATGCCCGGGATCCTCACGTTATGTGTCTTTAAATAAAATCTCTTCTTACCTACAAAAGACAATCATCCTGACTGAAGATTCCAACTTCTGGAATCACAAGGGCTTTGATTGGAAGTCCATCGAAAAAAATGCCCGCGAAGGCTGGGAAACAGGCACCTTCAAGCGGGGAGGCTCCACCATCACTCAGCAATTAGCCAAAAATATGTTTCTGACCAAAGACCGCACGTTTCTCCGCAAAGCTTTAGAGGCGATCATCACTGACAGGATTGAAAGCACTTTAAATAAAAAAGAGATTTTAGAGCGGTATTTGAATGTGGTCGAGTTCGGTAAAAATATTTACGGCGTGCAAATGGCTGCTAAATACTATTTTAAGAAAACTCCCGCAGAACTGAATATTGTGGAGAGTGCTTTTCTCGCCATGTTACTTCCCAATCCCGTTCAGTATGCCAAATCTTATTATCGCAAAGAACTGACTCCTTTTGCCAAGTCCCGCTTGCAGCGAATTATAGAGGATATGCATCGCTATAATCGCATCACTCAAGAAGAGTATGACTCCGCCATTTATGAAGCTTCTCACTTCTTCCAACCTCCACCACCGCCCGAAGAGCCTTTGGAAGCAGGAGATCCTGCATTCATAGGTGAAGAAAATCCAGCGGATGACGACAGCTCCGATCCTACGGAAGACCCCAACACGAAGGTTCCTTCTGATGGCGCAGGAGAAACTTCAGCTCCTTCCGAAGCCGAAGCGGAAACTTTTTAAGAATTATTTCAGAAGTTTTTTTCTGATACGGAAAAAGGCGACGTTCATACAAACCCACGTCGCCACCAAAAGAATGAGCACATGAACCCCCACCATTATCGAAGGCCCTTTGTATAAAGTCTCTCGGACCGCCGCCACCCCATGAGTCAAAGGGAACAGATAAGAGAGATAGCGCAGGCCTGTCGGCAATTGCTCCAAGGGGAAATAAGTGCCACTCAATAAGCTCATTGGCACAATCAATCCTGATGTTGAATAAATGAAAGAATCATAATTGCGAGCAATGGATGTAAAAAGCATCCCGATGCAGGAAAACATCGCCGACAACAAAAATAGAATCGGCAAAACTAAAATGATTCGATAAGAATCAATCAGACCAAAAAATATCGCCACCACTGTGACCCCCAGAACACCAAAGAAACCTTTGCTGGTGGCCCATAACAATTCCCCGGCTACAATTTCATCGGGTCCGATACGTGTCAGCATAATCGTCGCGTAAGTTTTTTGATGGGTCAGCTTGGTGTAGTTACCATAAGTGCCCTCAAAAAAAGCCACCATCATAGCTGTGCTGGAAAGCAAAGCTGGAAAAAAGAATTCTATATAAGACATCCCGCCCATATTGTTGACGAAGGCGCCCAAACCAAAACCGATCGCCCCGAGATAAATGACAGGCTCCAAAACAATCCAAAACAGAGAGACCAACCAGGTTTTTTTAAAGTATAAAAAGTTGCGAGACCACACTCGCAAAGCCCCGCTGTTAACTTTTGGAGTTGAGAAAAAATCTTTGAACTTCATCTATTCGTCCCTGAGATGATGGCCAGCCAGTTTAAGGAAAACATCATTGAGTGTCGGCTTGCGAATATAGATCTTATCACTGGCAATCAGATCCACCACACGACGTCCCTCTTGATTCTCTTTCACCAGCACAGAAACCGTGTCCTTGATAACCTGATATGCAAATCCCTCTGCTCGCAAACGCCCTAAATAATAATTCAGATCGACGGGGTTTGTATCGAACTCGACCACTTCCTTGCCGATCAGCTCACGGATCAAATCCCGGGGTTTTCCCACCGTCAAAATTTTTCCATGATCAATGATCGCCACCCGATCACACATCTGCTCAGCTTCTTCCATATAATGAGTGGTCAAAATCAGAGTGCTCTTTTCGGATTTAAGATGCTTGAAAAAATCCCAGATCCAGATCCGCGCCTGTGGATCTAAACCCGTCGTCGGCTCATCTAAGAAGATCACTTCAGGAGAATTGATCAAACCGCGAGCAATCGCCAAACGCCGCTTCATACCACCGCTTAAAGTTTCTACAGAGCGATCTTGATACTCTTCCAATTTCATAAGCCGTAACAGAGCCTGAGCTCTCAGCTCTGCCTCCGGTTTGGAGATTTTATGAAAGCTGGCATAAACCAGAAGATTTTCCAAAACAGTGAAGTCAGGATCCAAGCCATCATCCTGCGGAACCACTCCGATACGCGATTTGATTTCACGGTAGTTCTTCTTAACGTTCAGGCCTAAAACGTAAAGCTCGCCACTGGAAACCAGTGCCGAGCAATACATCATTTTCATTGTTGTGGATTTGCCGGCCCCGTTAGGGCCGAGCAGACCGAAACATTCGCCTTTGTAAATCTCCAGATTGATTCCATTCACGGCGATTTTATCGTCGTATTTTTTGGTCAGATCCTTGATTTCAATGGCGACGTTCGTACTCATTATTCCTTCGCTGCTCTCGCTCTTTTATGCGGATCCAGCTCACGAAGACGCCACCGAATATTCTTCGGTGGCACTTCGATAAGCACACAATCCTTGATCCACTCCCTCGCCCGTTCCAAAG
>JBCECD010000393.1:0-3577 GCA_039206745.1 Bdellovibrio sp.
TCCATACCCGCACCACCAAATTCCTCAGGAACGGTGATACCTAACAGGCCGAGCTCGCCCACTTTCTTGAAAAGAGCCAAATTGAATTTTTCTTTGCGATCGTGCTCATGAGCCTGAGGTTCGATTTCTGCCAAGGTGAACTCTCGAACCGTTTCACGTAACATTGTGTGCTCAGGGGTCGGATTGTAAAGATCAAACTCTTTCCAATTTAAAGACATATGAGAACTCCTTTGGATCATCTGGATCAAACCGAATAATTGCTCAACGCGTGAATCTATTTATAGAGCCCTCCATGGGCAAGTTTTTGACCATGATAATGCGTTGCGTATGTGTTATATTTATACTCTTTCTGTCTCAGGCAAGGAGCACCGAATGAAGGCTTCCGTTTTAGGAATCGGCACCGAACTCACGGATGGACAAATCGTCAATAAAAATGCGGCATGGATTTCCAAGCAGCTTAAAGCTCATGGCTTAACCACCTCGGCCCATCTCGTTGTTCCTGATGAAGCCGCTCTTATGCGCCAGGGCCTTGCCTTTTGCAGTCAGCACTCTGATTTAATTTTTATCACAGGTGGACTCGGCCCCACATCGGATGATTTCACTCGTGATATCGTGGCAGAGTGGATCGGTTCTCCTCTCGAGTTTCATGAGCCGTCTTGGCAACATGTCTGCAACCGGCTGACCTCACGAGGGTATCGCGTTCAGGAAATTCAAAGACAACAATGTTATTTTCCTCAAGGCAGTGAGGTGCTTTTCAATCATTTCGGCACAGCCAATGCCTTCACTTTTGAAGCTCATGGTAAAAAAGTCTTCGTCCTACCCGGCCCACCTCGGGAAATAGAAGCCGTCTGGAGTGAGTCTATCACGTCATGGCTTGTAGAAAAAACCCGAGATTTAGATCCCATCGTAACCCGCACTTGGGACACTCTTGGCGTTGGCGAGTCCGATATCGCTGTGATCGCTGAGAAAGTTTTAATGGGCGTCGACGTACAGAAAGGATATCGCGTGCATCTTCCCTACGTGGAGGTAAAGCTCACTTATCCCCTGTCTCGGGAAACGGAATTGACAACCTCTGTGGAGAGATTGAGCGAGTCTCTGCGCTTTTGCACAATCAGTCGCGATGGAGAGGATGTCGCAGAAAAACTCTCTCGCCTCCTTCAACATCATTCGTCTGTTTGCATTTCTGATGAGATTTCAGGAGCTTTCCTTTTACATCGTCTGCTTCCTTTTTTACGAGACTTCGATGCAAACAGTCCTTGGAGCTTTACACAAAAACACAGCGACTCTGCCTCCGCAGAACTTCAGCTCTTTGTCCGCAAGATAGACCTTTGGACCTGTGAAGTCGGCCTCATTCGAAAGGGACAGACCTATCGAGATCAGTTCATCAGTCCTTACAAAACTCTCAATATGCAGGAGCGACGACAACAATGGTTCGCGGAGCGAGCTCTGATTTTCTGGCTGCAATATCTGCAAGGATTTTAAAACGGGGCGTGCGCAAACTCTCCCCGTTTGACTAGATTTATTTATTTCGGTTTGTTGAGGTTCAAGCCCTTCAAAGCATCGCCCAAAGAAGCAAAGCCGCTGGAAGTCGTTGAGGTGTGAGATTGCCAACTATTATCAACATGTTCCTGTGGCAAACCTAACGAAATCTTCTTCTCTTCGAAGAGAATCTGATCCACTTGCACCGTCACTTCATCACCGCGCTTCTTGCTCTCGAATTGATTCGCGTCCACAGAATCACGCCATTTTGATTTCGGCAACAAACCCGTAATACCAGGGGCAATATTGACGAAAAGACCATAAGTTTCTTTCTTCTCAACTTTCCCCTTCACAACAGTTCCCACGGGAAACTTTTGTAAAACAGAATGCCAAGGGTTGCCTTCACCATCTGCCTGTTTCAATGACAATGAAATTTTTAGTTTTCCATCCAACTCTTCCGTCTTGATCAGCTTCACTGTCACAGCCTGTCCCAGCGAAACCACCTCATGGGGATCATGCACACGGGACCAAGATAATTCTGAAACATGGACCAAGCCTTCAATACCCGGCTCAAGCTCGACAAAAGCGCCGAAGCGCTCGAGGCGAACAATCTTTCCCTCCAGCAAAGCACCAGGTTGATGCTTCAACATAAAGGTTCCCTCATTCTCCGCTCGTTGCATTTCCAAAAGACGACGGCGTGATACCACAATATTTCGACCACGACTGTCGAACTGAGTAATTAAGAAATCAAATTTTTTCCCCACATACTCACTGCCATCCTGAGCGAATTTCAAATCAATTTGGCTGATCGGACAGAAAGCTGTTTTTCCCTGAACATTCACACGGAAACCTCCATTGCAGGTTTCCGTCACGCGCCCCTCAATAGGTAACTCCATATCAAAGGCATCCTCCAAAGAATCCGTAGACGCATTCAGCGAGCCTTTCTTGGCAAGACGAATTTCGCCTCCCTTGAATCCCGTCACCACACATTCAATTGTATCGCCTACCTTGTATTTTACTTCTTTGTTTTCATCCATCAAGTCACGAGTCAAAATCATCCCGTCAGTGGGAGTTCCCGTCGCAATGAAGGCCTCTTCTTTACCTATGGAAAGAATCTCCCCTTGAATAACATCGCCAACACTGAGACGACGGTCCAAGCCTTTTTCTGATTGAGCAAACAGCTCTTCAAAGCTTGCGAAATCTTTGTTTTCTTGAATATCATCACCGAAAATATCTTTTTTAGACATACACTATGGTCCTTCTCGTTGAATCCGGGAATCTACCACTGAGTGCTCCATTCAGACAACTGATGCTTTACTCGCCCCCTCCCTCAAGTCATGTTCGACACCTGGCGCAAGAGGTCGGGCTTGCTTAACCGCAAGGGCGTGGACATCATGAAGCTATGTTTATAACTATTTACAGCCTTATCTTACTTGTGTCGCTGATTCACACTCGTCGCTCTACAAAAATTCCACTCTTTTGGTTTCTCTCCTTGTTCTCTTCGATTTTTACTGTCTTGGCATTTTGGCTGTCAGCCCTTGTTCTGATCTGGAAAGGCTCCCTCACCTTGACTCTTGCTGGTTTCGGCACAGTCTTACTGGCGATAGAGCTTATTGCTTTACTGGGAATTCTCATTCGCGATGCCCGAAATTTTTCCTATGCAGAGCAATCTTGGTTGAGGATATGGCGCCTTCCCTCTCTCGCTGATCGCAACTCTGAAAAATTTTATTTTAAAAACTCTCGTGGTGAACAACTCTGCGGGAAGATTTATCCTCCGCGAGACGCCTCCTTTCCTCTGATCATTCAACTACATGGCGGTGGATACACCTACGGATCGATTGAACAGATGAATGCCTTCAATCTGGCTCTTAATGAATGGGGTTATGGGGTTGCCGTCTTGCCTTATGGGAAAATTCCTAAAGCTCATTTGCAAGATATTTTGGATGATCTGAAATCAGGATATGAGTTTATCACTCGGGAACGGCAGGGCCAATACAATGGCAACACCATCCTCTCGGGGCGATCCGCTGGGGGACATCTCTCTCTGGCCTTGGGGCATCTGGTCCAGGATCCTCACATCAAGGGATATGTTTTATTC
>JBCECD010000394.1:0-3573 GCA_039206745.1 Bdellovibrio sp.
GTGCTGTGGCATTGATGCCGGCAGCTGCTGCAGGGGCTTGAGAAGCGGGTGCCGCTTGAGAGCCGGAATACATTTCATCCAACTCAGCATCGACATCGCTTTCAAGGCTTTGAGCAAGAGCCGCAGTAGAGGCAATGCTTAAAGCCGCAAGGATATAGAAATACTTCTTCATAAATAGGTCTCCTCGTGGTTCGGTTTCTTTCAACCTTTTTGTATCAGTCTCAGCCTAGAGCAAGCCTGATGCCAACGGCGCCATTTTGCGGCCACAGGATCTAAGTTACTGATTTTTAAGATAGTTAAAAGAGAAGTGAAAAAACTCTAAACATGAGATTTGACTAAGAAAGTGACAACTTACAGGACGGTTCCTGAAATTCTTGCAAACAGGGGTCTTTTTGCCCCCATATATGGAAGGATTTGATAAATTGCCTCAAATCTTTCGAATATTTTAGAGAGCTCAACGTTAGATAGAGTTCAACGAAAGTGACTGATAATTTAATTATAATTAGAGTTGAGTAGAAGGTGATCCATGCGCTGTATGAAGTTGATTTCGGTTGGAATGCTTTTGAGTGTTGCAGCTATTACGGGATGCTCAAAGGATGAAGAAAACTTGGTAGAGCCTGCCAACTGTGAAATCGCCGGTGATAACTACGGGATCACCAATGGTAACTCCTTAGGTGCAGGAAATGATCTGAGTGCCACCACAGTATTTGTTTATACCCAGCAGGATGATGAAAGTGGAAATATTTGCACAGGCACCCTTATTGATAATGATAAGGTTCTGACTGCCGCTCATTGTGTGGAAAAGAAGGGAACGACCTTCGTTGCATTTACTAACAGCATGGACTGTGCGGCAGCGGCACCAAGTCGGACTCTTCGAGTGGTGACGGATAAAGTGATTCATCCGAACTATCGTGGAAGTGAAGACAGAAATAAGAGTGCATATGATTTAGCTGTCTTAAAATTCTCCGGTAATTCTCCGGAAGGATTCTATTCGCGAGATCTTCCGACAGCTCCAGTGCGGTTTTCAGCTGCCAATGATGTTGTTGTCACAGGATATGGGCGTTCAAAAAGTTATGATAGCGGTGGTGTTGGGGCCCTTCGCTATAAAGCTCTTCCCGGGAGCTCCTTGTCTCGTTCTTACTATTCACAGTTTTTGCAGAAAACAGTGGATCTGACTCGACATAATATCTTGGTTCTTGATCAAAGGAATGGCGGTGTTTGCAGCGGAGATTCAGGGGGACCTTTGTATATTAAAACTCCCGATGGAGGTTTGTCTTTGGCAGGTATCACATCGAAAGGTATAAACCCTCACTCAGCGGACGGGGATGGGGACGTCTGTTTCGGCGTGGCTCTTTTTGCCGAAGTTCAACCCAACTTAGAGTGGATTCGTGAGTCTATGCGGAGGCTCTCTTATTGAGTGCCTAGATCTTAAGCTCTTTAGTGTGAAGCAGTGCATTTTCTGAAGCTTCAGGTCTTTTTTTAAAAAAAGACCTTGAACAATGTGCCGATCTTCTTTAAAAAAGAGCCCTTGTCCAGATTGAACGCGGGTGTGGTGTAATGGTAGCCACGAGAGACTCAAAATCTCTTGGATTCACGTCCGTGGGGGTTCAAGTCCCTCCACCCGCACCAAATTCGCCCCTGGGCGATTTGGTTAAGTGTCTGAAATTTATAATAAAATAAAAAATCGAAAAATTGAATAGAGCTCCTGCCGGTGCGTTGGTGCGTGACGGCTCCTAAGGTTGAGGGACTGCGGAGGGAAAATCTGTGACAGCAAAAAGCCTTTTCCTATTGATGATTCTAAGTCTTCAAGCTGGCTGCGCTCACGCCACGATGGCAATTCAACCTGTTGGATGCGAAGCCAATCCTCAACTTCAAGCTCAAAGATCCGCTGAATTAGAAGCGATTGCAAAAGAAGATCAGGCCGATCGAGTCGGATCTTTTGAGTCCCTTGATTGGAACAAGGTAAACTCTAGGGATCTTCAGCGAAGAATACGTGTTGCCGCGATCTTTGCCGAGGGTTGCTTTAAAGGCTCGGACGATTACGCTTCGGCAGCGACGGTATATCAGCACGGGACCACAGCAGATCATTACTACCAAGCTTTCATCTGGGCGAATAAAGCCGTTCAGCTTGGCGATCAATCTCAACTATGGTGGACGGCAGCCGCGTTAGATCGCTATTTAGTGAAAATGGGACAGAAACAGTTGTTTGGCACTCAGCTTAGTAAAAACACTTCTGAAAAGTGGTGTGTTCAAGCCGTCGAATCTAGTTTCCCAGAAGCAACTCGAATTAAATATGTGAAGTTGAGTGTAAAGGAACAAATAGCTAACACTCTCAAAGGAATGGGATCATCTCAAAATCCCGCTGAAGTCCCAGTTTGCAATCCCTCTCTAAAGCCTTCTCCACAAGGCACTATTCCAGGATTCTGGTGAAGCGTGGATAATACGAAGGGCTCTGTTCAAGGCCGATGCTTCTGTGGAATCGTAAAATTCGAAATCACCTTTCCTACAGACATGTGCAGTCACTGCCACTGCGAAAGTTGTCGCCGAGCTCATAGTGCCCCAAATCGGCGCTTAGCTCTGTGGAAAACTTTTTTTCCGAAAAAAATCTGAAAATTTAAATTTTGCATTTTCCGATGCCATCAAAAATGGTCGGAGGCACTGCTATGCCCAAATTTACTATCACTTCCTTGCTTGATCGATGGACTTACGGTGCGCGTGTCGAACTCAGGGCGCAACGGGTGTAATTCAAGGCCCACTACGGCCTTCGCGGTATGTAGAACTCATCTCAAAAATACCTGTTGATTTATTTACCTGAAATTGTTTAGATTTTCGGATGCAAATAGAACTCACGGATGAACAATGGAAGCATATCAACAAATATATTCCCGAGCGCAAGCGTTCTAAAGGCGGCAAAGGCCGGCCGAGTTCGAACAATCGATTGATTATGAACGGCATTCTTTGGATCATGTGGACAGGGGCTCCCTGGGCGGCTTTGCTGCCCTGTTACGGATCAAGGGCCACTTGTCACCCGAATCCGTGGAATCTGCGCAGCAAAGCCATCCAAAATCTAAAATCAAATTTTTTGAATTTTCCGATGCCGTGAAAAACGATCGGAGGCACACCTGCGCCTAAATTTCGGCGCGTTTCTTATCACAACCTTGCTTGATGAGTGGAGTTAGTATACGCGTGCTCACCGTCAGGGCGCACACATCCGTTTAAGCCGGATAAGGCTTATGGGGAGTCGTAGTATTTGGTTGCATTCGTGGGTTCAAATCCTCTTCCACCAAAAATTTCAAAAGTTCCATCTCTGTTCCTTTCTTCTATTTGATTTTCAAGGATCTAACTTTATTTACGGACTTAGCTTTATGCCGTCGAATACTGTGAGGGAATTTTTGCCGGCGTAAACCCCCATGCCTCTCGTAATCTTGTCACCTCCGTAAATGCATGAGCAACGATCTTTAGATACAAGGCTCCCGCGTGTTAATCACTTTGCCTGCGGCAAAGACGAATCTCTTTCTTAGTTTTTTTGCAAAATGAGGCTTCTCTGGCCTCATCATCAACGCCACCCAACGA
>JBCECD010000395.1:0-3566 GCA_039206745.1 Bdellovibrio sp.
ATCACGGAATGTTTTTAAACCACTTTCTGCAGAAATTCCGGCACCGGTTAAAACGACTATTTTTTTCTTCATAAAAACTCCTTTTTATTTTTAAAAATAATCTAAAGTATATTTATAATCGTCAAATTATTTATACTATTTCCTCAGTAAATCATCCCCCCTTCCACTGAATAACGAAAAATAAAAAATAAGGGATAAATCCGAGTTAAGAATTAGCCCAAATGTGCATTCAACCTTATCTTTAGGACTCATAACTTCCCAACACTCTACGTAAATCATCGTAAATATATTAGCAACTTACCTACAGCCACTTATTCGATATACTCCCAACAAGTTCTTGAAATTCCTAAAAATTCAGGCAAAACTTGATCCCGTCAAAACCTATAATGCGGAAAATAAAAATATGGCAAAACTCTTCGAAAAATGGAATCTCGGAAATCTCGAATTAAAAAACCGTATCGTCATCGCGCCGATGTGTCAGTATTCCGCTGAGGATGGCAAAGCTTCGGCGTGGCACACTATGCACTTGGGAACGCTCTCACATTCGGGTGCAGGTCTTTTGATTTTCGAAGCCACAGCGGTGAGTCCTGAAGGGCGCATCTCTTATGCTGATCTCGGGCTTTATAACGAAGATTGTGCTTCCGCTTTACAAAATGTCATCGCCGACATCAGAAAGTTTTCGTCCATGCCCTTGGCTGTACAGTTGGCCCATGCGGGAAGAAAAGCCTCTGCCGACAAAGCCTGGGTGGGAGGAAAACAAATTGCTCCCGATCAAACTCATGGTTGGCAGACAGTGGCTCCATCAGCTGTACCTTTCGAATCTCACGATCACCCTCCTCTGGCATTGACTGAAGAGGGACTGGAAAAAATCCGCAAAGATTTTTTAGCTGCGGCGGAAAGAGCTGTGCGCATCGGATTGAATGGAATCGAAATTCACATGGCACATGGTTATCTGTTGCATGAGTTTTTATCTCCTCTGTCCAACAAACGCACGGATCAGTATGGGGGCAGCTTAGAGAATAGAATGCGCTTTCCTCTGGAGATCTTTAAAGCTCTTCGCGAATCCGTACCACAAAATGTTCCTGTATGGGTTCGGATCTCAGCAACGGATTGGATTGACGGAGGCTGGAATATTGAGGAGTCCGTGATTTTCAGTCGCAAATTGAAAGAACTGGGATGCGCGGCTATTCACGTCAGTTCTGGAGCTCTTGCGCCTGAACAAAAAATACCCGTGGAGCCGCGCTATCAAGTGGGATTTGCCGAGCAAATAAAAAAAGAAGTGGCTATACCGACTATTGCTGTGGGACTCATCACGGATCCTCATGATGCGGAAGATATTTTGCAAACGGGAAAAGCCGACGCCATCGCAATTGCTCGCGCTCTTTTGTACAATCCCCGCTGGCCGTGGCATGCAGCAGCGGCTCTGCAGGGATCTGTGCAATGCCCACCGCATTTTCTGCGCAGTTCTCCAGCTGGAACTCCACGCATTTTACATCCTGATAATGCTAAATAGCATCCGGAAGCTCCGTTCCGTGACCTCGACTGCGACCCATTTTAAATTGAGATGTGGAGGTCACAAATGGGGATCATTGGCACAATTGTAATTGGTTTTTTAGTAGGATTGGTCGCGCGCTTTCTGACTCCAGGAAATGATAAGCTCGGTTTTATTATGACGACCGTTTTAGGAATCGTGGGTTCGGTTGTGGGAACCTATATTGGCTCAAGCCTAGGTTGGTATGAAATCGGCGAACCCGCAGGATTTCTCGGCTCGGTATTGGGTGCAATGGCGGTGTTGCTCTTCGCACGCCTGCTCACTCGCGGCTAGCTTGCTTACTCTATCAATCTATAAATAAAAACGAAACCCGATAGAGATAAATCCTCCTGAGAAATCCAACTCTCGATTTTCGCCGGTGGATTTCACCATGGTGTCACCACTGGCTTTGGCTCCAGAAAAAGTGGTGACGTCTTTGGTGTATTTCAAACTATCAAACTTGAGCTGACGATAGCCGAACTCCACTAAAATAGTGGTGGTATCACTCATAATACCTTCATATCCTAAAGAGGCAGAAAGCAATGTGCTAGAACCTTTTCCCTCCACCTCATGATTGCTCACGCTGGGATAGGCGGCTTGCCCTGCCGTGGTTAAAGTGTAGTTGTTCTTCAAGGTCACTTGTGCTGCTCCTACCGTGGCAGCAAAGAAAGAGCGATAGGTGTTGGAGCCATGCAAGTTCAACTCTAAAGCTACTTTAGGAACATATCCTAAAATCTCACCTTCAGCGGAATATAGGGATGAACTGCTGTTCTTGGCTGTTGACTCTAAATTGACAGGTTTAAGAATCTCAAAGCCAAAGCGCAAACTCGCCGCAGGTCGGGAATATAAGAAACCGAACTCTCCGGTGTAATTATAATTCACTCCATTCGAATAAGTGAGTCCTGTCCCGGCCTCGCCGTCAACAGCGGCAGTGCCAATCTGAGAGCCTCCGGCTGTCATCAGGAAGTAAGCAGCAAAGGTCTCTTTGTTAATATTAAAGACCCGCGCTTGAGCCACTGAACTGCTCAAACCAGAAAACATCATAAAGCTACAAAGAACAGAGCAAAACCTCACCTCAATTTACTCCGTGATAAAATCCAGAACAACCTTGCTGGTCGTCTTCTTGCCGGCAACTTGGTACACTTTCACTTTGGTATTGGGATGTAAATCCATCGTCAGATTCAGAGAACTGTCGAGAGGGTCCAAACTCATCACTGTGTTTTTCACGGCTCGTGAAGAAGTCAGAATTTGAGCCAATCGCTCCTGGGTCACACGGGAGTTCGGCATCTGAGCAAAATCAATCACCAAACGCTGCGGATTTTTTTTCAGCTCGGCATGATAATATCCCGGCCAGCCACGCAAAGTCGCGCCCTGCATATCACCGACGTCAATCACCACGCGTTCCATTTTCTTCTTCTTATCCGCTGTCACACGCACATCAAGCAAAGTGAAACCCGATCCAGCCAGTCCACCAAAGCTCACCCCTTGACCCGAAAGAACTTTTTGGGAAGGAATGGCCGCTCCAGCCACCAAAGAATTTCCTAAAATAAAAATCAAAATATAACCCAGACATCTCATAATCGACTCCTTTCGACCCTACGCAGAGACTTCAAAATAAAGGCATCCATTCCCTTTTAGGTTAAAGAACAAGGCGTCATCTGCCAACCCGGAACAGCCTCCGGTTTTCACTTTTCGTCGCATAGTGACAAAAAAGGGCTCTGCCGTGAAAAAAAATCCTCTCATCTCAAATATAAACAGTCTCGAAGACTTTCTCACAAGGCATAGAACTTGGATCTATTCCCAAATATTAGAAGGATTATGTAAAGATAAGGAGCCTTAAATGAAACACTTGGTATTGTTTGCTTTCGCTCTGGCCCTCGCGGCCTGCCAAGGAAATGATGACGGCGGTTCAACGGCTATCACGGGAACAGCCACGACTCCTCTCAACATGACTTGTTTGAATGGAACATCTTATTGCAATAATAATGTGTATTCACAATATCAAGGTTGGATGCCTTATCCGGGTATGTACAAC
>JBCECD010000396.1:0-3548 GCA_039206745.1 Bdellovibrio sp.
TTCCCATTCAGATATTCAAGTTGAGCCTGTTATAAAGTGGAGTCGTTTTAAAAAGAAAAACACTCTGGCAGATTTTTTACCTCAGAAAGAGTGTCAGTTATGGAGCGGGCTTTTTCGCAGATCGCAGCCAGGTGATATCTATCACGGACCTGATTTCAAGATATCTGGTTCTTTTCGTGGTCCCAAGATAGTGACTGTGCATGACATGGTGGTCTTTGAGCAGAAGTACAATGCCCCTTCATTCTATCAAAAAGGGATTCGGGATTTGACAAAGGTTTTGCAGTCTTCGTCAGTGCAGGCGGTGATCGCGAATTCTCATTTTACCAAGAGCGAAATTTTACGTCATTTTCCACTTTTGCAAGGCCGAGTTCATGTCACTCACTTAGGGTGTGATCGCTTTGCCATGCGTTCTTCTGTGTCGAGTTTGGCTTTGCCAGAAAAGTATATTCTCTTTGTTGGTACTTTGGAGAAGCGTAAAAATATCCAACGGCTTATCGCGGCTTTTGAGATGTTGAAAGAGCAAGGTTGTTCGGAGGAGTTGGTTCTGGCCGGAGGTTGGGGCTTTGGAGCTGAAGAGATTCGCCAGCAATTGGAGACATCGCGCTTTCGTTCGTCTATTCACCATCTCAACTACGTGTCACAAGAGCATTTGGCGGAGCTCTACCAGAGGGCTCGGGTGTTTTTCTTTCCCTCTTTGTATGAGGGCTTTGGTATTCCCGCTTTAGAGGCGATGCAGGCGGGCTGCCCCGTTGTCGTCAGCCAAGGCGGTGCTTTAGAAGAGATTTGTGGGCAAGCAGCTTTGACGGTGAATGCTTTGGATGTTGAGGCTATGGCGGCAACTGTGAAACAATTATTATTGTCGGAAGATTTAAGAGAAGAAATGAGTCGGCGGGGGCAAGAGCAAGCTTGTCTCTATACCTGGGAAAACTGTGCTCGGGATACGATCGCGGTTTATAAGCAAGTATTGGGAAGTTTATGATATACGATTGTTTTGCGTTCTTTAATGAGTTGGATCTTTTGGAAATTCGTCTTCACACTTTAGACAAAGTGGTGGACCGCTTTGTCATCGTGGAGGCCACGCGCACTTTTCAAAAAAAAGAGAAGCCCCTTTTCTTTGAACAGAACAAAGAGCGCTTCAAACCCTTCCTGCATAAGATTGAGCATGTGATTGTAGATCAATATCCTGGTTTTTTCGCCAAATGGCGTGTGCCCAAAACCTGGGATTATGACGATCACCAAAAGGAGCAGATCCTGCAAGGTCTTAAAGGCGCACGACCTGATGATGTGATCATTGTCTCGGATGTTGATGAGATCCCTCGTCCGGAGTTGGTACAGCAATATGCTCACCATCCCGGGATCAAGGTTTTTCAGCAGAAGCTCTATTACTATTATCTGAACTGCTTTATAAAAAGCTACCCGGAACCTATTCCTCTGGTGGATGGCTATATGCCCTGGTATGGCACTGTGATGCTGAATTTTTCTGATATTGAGTCGATTAAAAAAACCCGTCTCTATCGGGAAAATCGTCAAAGCAAGGAGCATATCACGATCGTTCCCAATGGCGGATGGCATTTCAGCTATCTCGGTGGAGCCAAGAAAGTGATCGAAAAAATCGAAGCCTATGCTCACAAAGAACACAATCGCGAAGAGTTTAAAGATCCCAAAAAAGTCGAAGAGATCATTCGTCGTGGCGGCAGTCTTTATGGACAGAATCTGGATTCAGAATTTGTACCTGTTGATGAGAGCTTCCCACTTTATATTCGCGATAATCGGGAGCGTTTGGCGGAGTTGATTCTTTAAAAAGTTATCCGTTTCAAAAAATTATTCTTCTGTATAGTAGAGCTTCTTGAACTGGGCAAGGGGAGCTGACCACGAGTGATGAGTCAGCACCCATTGTCGGGCCTGTTGACCTTGCAGGGGGATTTGCCCAGGGTGAGTCAGATAAAAGCGCAGAGCTTCACTCAGGGCTACCGCATTGTGGGGAGGAACTGTGCGTCCTCGCTCTTGCTGTGAGCCGATTTGCTCCGGTGTTCCTCCGGTGTTTGTGCCGATAACAGGTTTTTCCATCAGCATGGCGTCCAGAACACTTAAAGAATAGGTTTCTTTATAAGAGGCCAACACAAACACATCCAAAGCTTCCAAATAGGGAATATAGTCTTTTTGGAAAGGGATGCGATGCAAGTGCGGACCATGACGGGGATGAGCCTGTTGTTGCGCAATCCAGTCGTTGAGTTCTTTGGATGCCGGTTCAAAAAGAGGCTGGCCTTCTGAATTGGAGCCGATGAGAGTGGGATCTCCAACAATCCATAGTTGAGTTTGTGCCAGCTCCGAGTCACTCAAATGCGTTAAAGATTCGACCAACTCACGCACGCCTTTTCCGGGATCGATCCGGCAAAGAGTGCCGAAGACGGTCTGTGTGTTGGTCACTTTATAATGCTGCCGCAGTCCCTGCGCCTTAGACGGGAACAGGCCAGGCTGAAGGGCTTCGAGAGGGCGCCCATAGCGCACGAGATGCAGTTTTTCACGGGCGATGGGGAAATTTCTTTGAACCTCTTGCAGGAGGTCTTCGGAAGAAGCACAAAGAGCATCAATATGCGAAAATAACCATTTATGGAAAAGATCTCTTTTCGGTGTGGCATTCATGTACAAACTGTAGATATGGCGGAGGGAGGACTTGCAGAGTCCCCGTACAAAGCAGCCTGCCCACATATCAAGGCGTGTGTGCGAGTGGATGTGAGTGATGCGATGGCTTTTAACAAGCTGTAAAATCCGCCAGGTGGCTTGTAATTTGGATAGCTTTTTTTCCGGGAAAGGAAGGACTTCAATGCCATGACGACGAAGCTCTTGTGTGGCCTTGGAGTCCTCCTGGCTGAAGACATATTGAGTAATCCCGGTTTGAGCCAATTGTTTGATTAAATCCACCGTGTAGATTTCCAGGCCGCCCCAGGATAAGGAGTGAAGACAGTGAAGGACTCTTACTTCTGCCATAAGTTGCAATAGTAAGCGACGGTGCGTTTCAAACCTTCTTCTTCAAACTTCACAGAGGGCTGCCACTGAAGCTCTCGTTGAGCTTTGGAATAGTTAATAGCATAGCGGAAGTCGTGGCCTTTGCGGTCTTGCACAAAGCTGAGCAGGGACTCTGGTTTACCCAGGATTTGCAGAAGTCTTTTTGCAACATCCAGGTTCTGTCTTTCAGAGTTTCCACCAAAATTATATACTTCACCCGCTGTGCCCTTTTCAAAAGCACGCCACACTCCCTCATTGTGATCATCAACATAAATCCAATCGCGGATATTCATTCCCGTGCCGTAGATGGGCAGAGGCTCGTTGGCTAAAGCCCTTTTGATCATGAGAGGTATAAATTTTTCCTCCACCTGAAGAGGGCCATAGTTGTTTGAGCAACGTGTGATCACAACAGGTAATTTGTATGTCTCATAAAAAGAGCGGCAGAGTAGATCGCCACCAGCTTTGGAAGCACTGTAGGGACTGTTCGGAGCCAGGGGAGTCTCCTCTGTAAAGGCTGGATCTGAGCTTTGTAGAGTGCCATA
>JBCECD010000397.1:0-3543 GCA_039206745.1 Bdellovibrio sp.
AGTCCCACGCCGCCACCGGCGTTTTAGCTCCGATCTTGTGCCAGAAATTTTTAAGATCAAATCCACTCCAACGGATATTGAAGGTGTCAGTGAGTTTCCCCAAGTATTCAAAGTCAGGAACCTCAATCACTTCCGTTTCCGTTCCGACAAAAACACCACGCATGTCAGAGAAACCCCAAAGAGATTGGTTCTCCGCCAAAATCTCAGCCAACTCCCGCGTCGTCACCGAACGTTCACCAAAAGTTTTATCCTCTTTCGCAATAACTAAAGTGGGTACAATTTCATCAGTGCCCAGCCCACTGGCCACTCCACTGACACCCGCAGCCTCCCCTGACGATGCCGCTGCGGAGGCCACTGCCATCCTCACAGGCGTCTCCACTCCTGCCTGAGGAGTCACAGTTCTTTCCATTTTTACACCACTGGTGCTGGTACCTTCCGCAGTCCCAAAGAGAGTCTTTTCCAAAGACTTGAAGTTCAACTCATGTAAAAATGTTCTCAGCTCTTCGGCTTTGAATGGTTGCAAGCGATAGGCGGCATAATCTTCTGACACAGGAACATCTGTGCAAATAGTCACCAACTTTTTTGAAGTGAATGCCATCTCCTGAGAGGCGATCAATTTCTCACGCACACTCTTGCTCTCCACTTGATCTATATTGGCATAGATATCTTCCAAAGATTTAAATTGCTGAAGAAGTTTGATCGCACCCTTCTCACCGATGCCTTTCACTCCCGGCACATTGTCCGAAGTATCCCCCACGATCGAGAGATAGTCGATGAATTGATCGGGACGCACACCCCATTTTTCAAAAACCCCTTGTGCATCATAGCGCACATTTTTCATCGTATCATAGAGCCATACATGATCCTGAATAAGTTGGCCAAAGTCCTTATCACCGCTGACTATGAACACTTCCATATCATGATGACGTCCCCACTTCACCAGAGAGCCGATGATATCATCGGCTTCATAACTCGGAATTTCAAAAGAGGGAACACCTAGCAGCTCCGCCAGTTGCTTGATATAGGGAATCTGCCGAGCTAAGTCCTCAGGCATCTCCGTGCGATTGGCTTTGTATTCTGTGTAGAGATCTTTGCGGAAAGAGGCCTCTTTGCGATCATAACAAAAAACCAGATACTCCGGTTTTTCCTCTTTCAAAATTTTGATCATCATGGACAAGAAGCCGTAGATAGCATTGACCGGCATGCCAGAAGGTGACGTCAGAGAACGAATGGCATAAAAGGCGCGAAAGAACATGGCGCTGACGTCGATAAGATAAAGTTTTTTCATGGCTGTCTCCCGAGGTAAAAAATATCTCTACACCGGGAGTTTTCAATTGTCGATGAGAATGCGGTTATTCAAATTCCGCTTTGACGCGTGAAAAATCTATTTGTTCCAGCGCCTTCTTCTCACATTCCCTTTCGGCGGAGGGAGTGTATTTGACCTCATCACAGCAAGCCTCTGCCTGACGTAATAAAATCTCCAACTCACTTTTCTGAACTCTCTCGATACTCAGATGGCCCTCTTCCCACTGCTCAACTTGCTCTGGCGAACAGTGCAGACGACGCGCTAAATCCGAACGACTCCAACCCATCCGTAAGCGCAAAGAGCGAAGATCTTCTTTGTTCCAAGTCAGTGATGCATTTTCTAGCATATCAACCTCGCATGTGATCTTTTGCCTAGTCCTCTCCGATAAGTCACTAAATTTACTTTAAAAAGACCCGACAAATAGAGTGGAAATACTAGTCCTAGTATAAACCAGAATCACCATGCGATGCGCTGAATCATGATTACTGATCGGAAAATACAAAAACTAGGTCCTGTTCCCCCGCCAAATCCAGTTTATCGCGGGCTTGGCGCTCGATAAAAGCTGGATCTTTGGCCTGCTTTAACTGAGAGGAAAGCTGAGAAATGCTATCATGCGTGGAGGAGATCTCCGCCGTAATACGAGCGAAATCCCGATGAAACCCCCAAAGCCGGAAAAGGTTGCCATTGAGAATAATCGAGACAATGAAAACACTTAAACAACAAAAGAAAACTTTAGTTGGATGATTAAGAAAACGTCGAAAACCAAGAGCAAATTGCGTGTAGGACATATGCCGATTCTAACGTGGCCCTTGGGCCCTGGCTACAGACTGAAGACCAGGACTTAGAAAGCCTCTAACGGTTTTCCCCTGACAGCTTTTTGCGAGACCGCAAAATCTTTGATGCCCTCATGAAGCAATACCGCCTCGGGGGAGTTGTAAGGTCGCGACACCAAACGCCCTTTTTTATCAAGTACAACTTCACCTTGAACTCCCTGCGCATGTTTACGCAAAGGAAGCTCCCAATCACGGCATAGCTGCAAGTTCAATTTCTTCACGTAATCCATCGCCTGTGCCTCATAGCTGACTTTGCTGCAATGAAGATCTCCGCGCGCATCGACCAAATAAAGAGCATCATATAAGACTCCACCATGCCCACTAGTCCATCCGACCGGTGACTGCAAGGAGGACGGCGCCCGGAATACGGGCTGATCTCCCCAACGCGGATTTTGCCACAGACGTCCATCTTCCGAAAGAAACACGCCTTCATCTTCGATCGCTAAAAAGAAGTCTTTCATAACCGGAACGGGCTCCTGCATCGGACGTCCTCTCTCGAGAGGGTAGGATTTCAATTCCGGCTGTCCGATTTCTGAAAACTCCACAGTGGATAAAGTTCCATGGTCCGATAAAAGGACAAAGGCCGTGGCATCTTGTAAGGGCAGTTTGGTCCGAGCCAGATGTGTGACCACCATCGTGTCTGAAATCAGACCACGATAAAATCTCCGCAATTCCCGATCAGCACTCCAAACCCATACCTGACCACGATTTGTGAAAATTAAAAGACTCTCTACACCCAAAGGGGCTTTCTCAATTTTAACAACATATTCTGAAGGAGGCAAAGCCAATGCCAAATGCTCCCATCTCCGCACTTTACCATTGTAGCGTTCAAGGCGTCCCTGTTCCGTCAAAACAAAGAGAACATCCTCCTTCTTGCCCAGGGCTTCAGGAATCTGATTGAACCGAGAACCTAATTGAGCCAACCCCTCAGCCATACTGAACTCGCGGTCCGCAACGGAAATATTTTCGCCATATAAAGCCACGGCAAAATAAAAAAGAGTGCTGTAAGAATACGCCCCGGCGGTTTTTGCATCCATCGAGAACTCATTATCGCAGGCAATTCCTCCGCGCGGCACTTCACCGCTCCAGCACACCACGTGTTTCGCAGCCTCTTCGTCCGAATGTCGCGCTTCATGCACGAGCACAGCCATGTCAATCAGAGGCTCATAGGAAAAGAACATCCCTCCCACGACAATTCTCTTTTCTGCCTCCCAATTGACAGCGACATAATTTCTTTTACTTAAATCCATCTCGAGAACTTTTGTTCTTTCCTGAAAAAAACGAAATGGATCTTCCAAATGTTTCCGCAATGGAGCCGGCCAAGAAGACGGCAGATTGATTTTCAACTGCTGCAAAGAAAAAAGAATTTTCGCCAGAAAAGCTTTGTGTCCCCTCTCACACTGC
>JBCECD010000398.1:0-3536 GCA_039206745.1 Bdellovibrio sp.
GGATACAACAGATCCTTGGCTTTAAGATGTGTTTTCAAATAACGAGCGACTTCAGTGACAATTTCTATCGAAGGCTGAATCATTTGGACCGCGATGGGTTTACCAGTGGAGGTTTTCGTTGCGTCCTTCTGAGTGATGTATCCAGGTTTGCCGCGACTGCGACCACTGATGATGTTATCTCTGACTAAGAAATATGGAATCTTAGCATCAGGAAAAAGATTTTCTGCTTTCATGCTTGCGAAGTTTCCACGTCTTAGACCAGTGATGACTCCGAAATAAAGGCCGTATGCCATGAGTTTCATGTCTGGTTTTTCTTGATAAGTTTTGTCGATTTTTATTTTCATGTCTTCAATCTCTTTCAGAGCATAAACATCTTCGGATCGGGTATTTTCAGGTTGGTCGCGCTTTTGTTGTTCTAGTGTGAGTGATACCCAAATCTTGAAGGTGTCTTCTTTGCCAATGTAATCGTATTTTTCGCAGAAAAACATGAACTGGTTAATGGTGCGGCAGAGTACATTGTAAGTGTTGTGTGAGTATTTTTCGCCGTTTCTCTTTTTGGCGGTTTTAACGTGGAGTTCAGCTTGGTTTCTGTACTTTTTGAATTGCAGAGGATGAGTACAGCCCTTTGAGAAGAACCAAGGGAGCCAAAAGTTTTTCATGTAATTGAAGTAATCGACGGGAATGGCTGTATCATCTTTGAAAGCTTTGAATTCTTCAAGGACTGGTCCAAAATCAAAGTCTTTGGACTTGAGTTCAATTTTTTCCATCGCACGATAAGAAGCCAGTGCGAATTGCGAACTAAGTTCTTGTTCAAGACGATGCTTTAGCTTTTTGAATTCAGAATTTTGTTCAGCCTGCTCCTTGTGGAGTTTCTTTTCTTTGAGCAGATTATTGATTGCTTTCAAAGTTGGATGTACTTTGGCAGAAATGGGTAGTGGCGTATCCTTGCCTTTAGAGACAAAGGCGCGAAGGGCATCGCAACGCTTGCCTGCCCTCCAAGTAAAATACAGTCCTTCAAAAGTTGAACTACCCTTTGCCATAAAATTATTTCGTGCCTAGTATCAGTCTGTTTAGTGAATTTTCTGGGCCAAGTAGTCTTGGCTTTGCATTTCAGAAAAAAACTCTTTGTCTGTCTCAAATCCCGATTTTCCGTTGACCGTCAAAATCTGGCCCTTGATTGAAAACTCGAAGTTACACTCAGTAAGACGGGTTTTCAGTTCCGCACATTCTCTTGTGGACAAGGGGGCCAGATCATAATCGCGTTCAGGAACGCTCATGCACGTATCATGGGCGATAATGGCGTCTAGCAGGATCGAATCTATGACACTTGGTTCTTTACCTCGTGCGCGTTTGTTTTTGGTTTTTGTCTTCATATCTTTGCCGCCTCCTTAGACGGTGCTGCCAGCCGCGCCTGGATTTTTTTTGTTAACCGCACGGGGTTTGTTGGTTACTTTTAAAAAACTCGCTCACGTGTATCAGTGGATGCCATTTCGTTTTTGTCTGCGGCGCTCAGCGCGGTTCAATGGGCGGGAGCAAAGTTCTGGACAATCAGGGCTATGAGGATTTTCTGGGAGGCCGTACAGGTAAAACTTTGCTGGAATATCTAGCTGACCTTTTGCCTTGAACTCTTCCAGTTCCTTACGGGTGATAACTGTTATTTCCATGTCTCCAAGTCTTCGTTTAAGCATTTTTTAGTCCCCTATTTATTGACTTTTTGCGTTAATTACTAATAATAACTAGTGAATACTTACACAATATAGCATCTCCCCGCGTTATTTACAATAATAAACTTGTATTAACTATATAAAACTGATAAGTTGCGAATATGGCTGGTGAAACCAAGAAAAAGGCAGGAAGAAAGCACGGATTTCCAATTACAGAGCAGCAGTTTGACGATCTGATCGCAGCTTTGGGTGGAACCTATGGGGAAATTGCAAATCTCTGCGGGAAATCCCTACGCCCTCAAGCGGTTTCTTGGTGGAGACATTCCAAAGGAATTCCGATTGCCCATTTGAATCGACTGGCTTCTGAGTTGGTACGTCAACTCAAGGAGCGTGAACCTACCGATGTTGATAAAAGGGCTTTGGCTTATCTAAAACAGGCCAAAGCTATACAGGATCTTACTGGCAGTGTGATTATGGATTCTCGTTCAGCACTGTTTCATACGATGCAGCAGCAACAGGGGTTAGCGCTTCCCTCTTTGACTGATCTTTCAGAGAAACCTGACCAAATTAATCAACTACTAGCAATGGTTGATGAGAAAAGTCTTGTTAAAGCGCTTGAGGCACGTGGCTGGGATGTATCTCTAACACTCAAAAAGAAATGAAACTTGGGTTTGGATATGACCACGACCACTTGCCAAACTTGTTTTGATTATCTTTGCAAAAACCAAAGAAAAGAAAATTGGTTCTAGCCTAGGCGACGTCGTTGACAAGGTCACAAGCTCCTGAAAAATCAGTCGTTTTTTAGGATACTACCGTCGTTGCCACTTATTAGTGGACGACGTCATTTTTTTCGAAACCTTCCCGAAAGTTCCCGTTCATCGCTGTGATATATACCAAGGGGAGACTGCAATTTCAGACAATCTCCCAAATCAAAGTCATCCTCTGCCTTGGCTATGGCGAGGTGACCATAGCAAGCCCCGCAAGTAGCTGGAGGCAGAGGAGACTATATGTCTGCATTAAACGATGAAGATAAAATAATTGAAGGTGTTGGAGTTACATTAAGAGAACTCAGGGCAGAGGCCGAAGAACGAAAAGCACGGTTGGAGAGAAATAGGCCCAAGGCAACGGCATCCAAGGAGCATGTTGAGGAGATTCGTGCTCACCTAGAGAAGTTAGGCAAAGCAAAGAATAAGTCAGAGCAGAATTATATTTCAATACAAGAAGCCCTCAATAAAATTCTAAATCCATTGGTGAAGGTATTTGTCGATGACCTAGGAGCGAAAGCTTACCTAAAAATAGGCTCAGACAACATCGCGAGGCAAACTACTGAAGCGTGGCTTGTTCAATTTGTTGCTAAGCCTTTGGAGGAGCGAGGCCTTTATTTAAAAAATAAAGATATTCACGAGCATATAAGGACCTGGTCGGACAAGGCGGATAAGCTCCCAGAAATTCCTTCTTCTTTTACTATCTCTGAAAACGAACTCACATTCTGTCGAATTAAATTAGTGTTGGAAGATGGAGAGACGCCAACCTGGGATCAATTTATTTCTCGATGTGGGTCAAATGGCGAACCGCTAATGGCATTTATTTGGTCCCTGTTAAATAAAGACGATAAGTCTCAGCAGTATTTGCTGTTAAAAGGAGACGGTGAAGATGGAAAAGGATCACTCATTAGATGGCTGAACAAGATTTTTAACGATCAGCTAGTGGGACTTTCTGTAACCGATAAGTGGCCAGCTCTTTGCGTGGGAAGACGGGTAGGCGTTTTTAATGATATCAATAACACAGCCATCGTTCTGTCTTCTCAATTCAAACAAATCACGGGCCGAGACAAAGTTTCGATTGAGCAGAAGTATGAAAAAACTTTCTCCG
>JBCECD010000399.1:0-3473 GCA_039206745.1 Bdellovibrio sp.
GTTTACAAAAACTTTATGGTTTATATCTCCCCACCCTGTGGTGGGTTTACAAAAAACACAATACCAATTGCCAATTTCGCTGCTTCTCACTAGTTATGAGACATGAAAGCCTGTCCTCTTTGTCAAAATAAATTAACAAGAACTACTATCGATTATGATTATTCAAAGCAATCTGGTATCAGCGACCTAGTGCTAACAGATGTTGATGAGTATAGGTGCCTTAAGTGCGACAAGGAGTTTGTTGATCTTGGCGATGATAGGACACTCGCGGAGACTATCGCTGACTCCCTTCTTGAGCTTGAGGAGCTTACAAATGAGCATGCGTGCTTCATTCGCACGCACTTCTTCGAAGAGACCGTATTTCAATTTGCAAAGCGAATTAAAGAGAATCCCAGATCAATACATGCCTTTGAAAAGAACAAACTTTCAAAGGAAAAACACGCAAAATTATCTTTAAAAACACAGGAGGCGCTTATTGCATTTTACGCCTCAAATATCACAGTTAAAATAGGGAATTCTAATCTTAAGTTTTGAAAAACAATCACCGATATATTTATGCGCCCGGAGGTTAATGATGAGATTCATATTAATTTTAGGATTAGTTTGTTTGCAAGCCGCATGCTCTAATAATAAAGGTGGCTCCGGTATTTACGAAACTAACTATTCAGCTGCAACTGAAAAAACTGGGAGCAACACTCACTACATACTTCTGATTTGGAAATCGGCTTATGAATTCGAACGGTATGAGTTCGACCACGACTCTAATACGAATCAAATTTCCGAAGTCTCCAGTAATTGCGGGTACTATTTATACACTCATTTTGAAATACCAGAAATGCGATTTGAAGACATAAGATATGGAATTGCCGAAGATGGAAAATTCTGGGCAGATAAGAATGTCTCTAACGCTTTCGGCCCCTTAAGTGGGGAAATAGTTGAATTTCCAAGCGTAGAAAAAGAAAAAATCGAACAGCTCCTTTTGTCCGCAACGAATGTTACTAATATCACTCGCTGCACTTTTTAATATAAAAATGCTCTGAATTTTTCAAAGTAAACGTCTATAGATGTCGTCTGTAGCAATCCCTCGCCGGCGGCAACTACTGTAAAAATGGTCCCAGGCGCAACTATAGTTCCCCCACCCTGTTGCCTCTGAGGAGGCGACGGTACTAAAACAAAAATACTATCTCTACCTATTATCTCACTGCCAATTCTAACCAGAGATTCATAATTTCCAAATTCTCCTGACTCAACTCCGTTGGAAAAAGTGGGTGCAACGTAAACATACCAGACCTCATTGCTCGGCACCGTATAAGACGTGTTTACTGATGCGGAATAGGTATTCTTTGTTCTTCCTAAGTATACTTGAAAATTAGTTGCCATATTAACTATTCTTTATTGAGAACTCATGAACTGTCACCGTAGCCGTCGCATTGCATGAAGCTGATTCGTTTGGACCAATAAAAAAATTTACTCCGGACATAATACTTAGTGTAACCCCCGTAGATAAACTAATTTGATTACTTCCGACTGCATAATTATTATTATGTACAGTAACAAAAGCATATCTATTCGATCCAGCAGTATGAATATTCCCAGACGCGACAGTCTTTGTAGTCTTACCAAGATAGTTTGAAAAAAATGATGCCATTATTACCTCGGTCTATATTGTAAAATTAACCCACATCCACTTGGACTTCCGCCCATAGCACTAACCAAGTCCATCCGGATAGCATCTTTAGCATTAAATGTACTTTTCCCTAATATCGCCGCTGTAAATCCGGTTTTCACATCACCAATACCGCACATTTCATTATCTGATGCCGTAGTTGTAAAACTGGGAACCGTCGAAAAAACCGAGGTCCAAACGGTACTATCATTTGCCTTCCACTTAAGATCGAGTGAGGTGGTACCAGAGCTGCCTTTAGCTCTATTGTAAATCCAGGCATTAAATATTTCAGCTGCGAACTCAAAAACATGAATTCCATCAATTGCATTGTAAGGTGTGGCAATAACTGAGCTCGAGTATATCCCATTGATAGTAAATCTTTTTGTCTCATGATGTCTTGTGTTTAGAAAATTCAGTTCACCACCGAGCTTCTTTAAAAGAGCCTCCGTGACTGAAGCTCCATATGCCACCTCTTCTTTATGCATCATGGATCTTTCAGGATCTATCAATGTCATAATTCCTCCTACAATAATCTGTACGGCGCTCCGCCGTCTTTAAAGCCAATCAAGTCCAAAACATATCCAGGCAAGACTGAAAACCCTACGGCTTCATTCAATGTCAGAATATTACCAACAATCGCTACTACTCGAAACTCCAGAGCATCTGAGTCAAAAGTAAAGTCCTGGCTATGAATTCTCAAAATCGAGCCCACAACGAACTTATCAACATCAGAAGCACCCACCTCAATTTGATTTGAAGATGGACTGGATTCAACAAAAACACGCGGATTGAAGTAAACATGGAAGTCTTTCCACTTTGTACTCTCGTTATCAGAATATGGCATGGGCTCAACTATATAGTTTTCCAGCGGCGTAAAACCAAGTGGAGGGCTTATTAACATGTGATTTGTATTTGATTCGCTGAATCCAATAATAGTGGACTCCCCGATTACAGTGAAGTCTGAATCTCTGACTCGAATTTTCTCTCCAACGTAACGAGTCCACTTATAATTTTCTGCCTTCAGTGTAGGTGTTGCTAAGCCATGCTTCAGAACTATCACAGAGCTACTTGCTCCATTACCTACCAAAGAGGAAGGTGAAACCGTTCCGTACTTCGCATTAAGAGCATAGGCAGTATTAAGAAGATCTAAAACAACCTTACCTTGAGTTGGATAAACACGCTTATTGACAACCTCCATCGCTCTTGGACGAAATGCTCTAGTGCCTAGTGTTGAATCAGAAATTTGAAGGGCTGCGCTGCCGAAAATTACAGTCTCTCCAACATCGATATCATATCCAACCTTGTAAAGAACTTCGATGTTAGAAATCTTCTCAGCTCCATATTGGTATCTATCCAAAATCTTACGTGCCTGCGTATCAATTTTTGACCTAGATTCAAGGCTCGATCTAATGCCGTCAGATTCAATTTTGTAAGAGATGTTTTTAACATTCGGAACTCTGCTCACGCTCTTTTGAGAATATGTAATGCGACCGCGAAGATACTCATCTTCCACTGCATCTTTTTCATATTTATACACAACAGAGTTGTAGAAGTTCTCCGAGTAGGTGCGAACAATTCTTAAAGAAGAGGGATTAATGATGTTGGTCTCATCCAAAGTCTTTGTATTCTCTCCAGCCATAGGAGGCATCGTCACCGAAATAGAGGCTCTTCCAAGCTTTGATACGGCATAACATCCGGAAGGCCTGTAGAGCTCAAGCTGAATAAATTCATCGGCCTGAACCGTGTCCTTTAAATAAAAATCATAGTCAAAGAACCCAGAAGGAAAATACTGAGCATAATATTCGTG
>JBCECD010000400.1:0-3456 GCA_039206745.1 Bdellovibrio sp.
CAATGTGACGATTCCAATGGCACATAAAAAAACGGTCCAGGTGAGATCTCCAATAAAAAGTGGAGACACCGTGATCAGAAGATAAACACCCAGTTTAACCATGGTGGCAGAATGTAAAAAACAACTGGCCGGAGTTGGAGCTGTCATCGCCTCGGGCAACCAAAAGTGAAAGGGGAACTGAGCTGATTTGGTCATTGCCGCCAAAATCAGTAGAATCATAATGGTGGTTTTATTGGGCAAGGTTCCTTTGAAGTTGATGATCTCGGAGATCGAGAAGCTGCCAGTATGCAAGTTCAATAATAGCAAAGCCGCAAGCAAGCACAGCCCTCCGGCAACGCTGACAATCAGCGCCTGCCTGGCTGCTTTGCGTGCAGTGTTTTGAGAAAAATCAAAGCCAATTAACAAGAAAGACGTCAGGCTGGTGAGTTCCCAAAACATATAGAAGATAAAGATATTATCAGAGAGAAGAACACCCAGCATGGAGCCGGAGAAAAGAAAAAAGAAGGGAAAGAACTTCTTCTGCTGTGGAAGAGTGAAGTAGTACATGCTGTAGAAACAAACCAAAGCGCCGATAAATCCAAGGAGAATGGCAAAAAAAGAAGCACTGGCAATGGCAACATCCTGTCGCGGAGTGAGCGCGCGAAAGCTTTCGTAGAGCACGCCAAGAAAGGGCGTTAAAAATAAAGGCCCCCACAAGAACCGGGGTCCTCGCAAAAGCCAAAATGATAAGGGTCCTAAAATTAGGAAAGTGACTGTCCACAGCACAAAAAAATTAGAGTACGCCATGGAAGGAGCTGTCATACTTCAAATGACTATTTTGTGAACTATCAAAAGCCTCTATGGACTAGAGGCTTGATATGAGAGGGTCTTGCAAAACTAAAGACCAAATCTTTTTTTAAGTTCATCCACAGTTTTTTTGCCCTGAGTCTCGGCATCTTTTTTCGCCTGTTGAATTTTACTGTCAGCTTGTTTCTTCTGAGAATCCAATTGGCTTTGGGCTTTTTTAACCTCTTGATCAAACTGACCACGCAGTTGATTCAGTTGAGCTTCAATCTGCGCTTTTTGTTTGCCAATCTCTTGATCGACCACCGCCTGGATTTTTTTGCGAGCCTCTTCGATTTTAGCCCGCACTTGCTTTTCAAATCCTTTTTGCAGTTCAGGTCCCAGGTTGGAATTAATAGAGAATGGAACTTGGGGGAAGTCCCCCTGACCTGTCACAGTCAAAGTCACAACAGGAATATCTGCAAACACCGCTTTTAAAATCTGATCTGCAATATCATTGGATGAGGAAATCAGGTATTCGATGCGGTTGAAACGATTTTCCATCGCCACCGTGACATTCTTCAAGCCAATCAAAGTGCCTTCCACATTCAAAGCGCCTGCGGCCTTGGCAAAAGCGATTTGCACATCGGGTGATTTCACTAAGTCTCGACCTGAAATGCCGTAGGAATCGACTTTGAATTTATAGTCAACACGGCTTTTTTCCTTGGTGTTATCAAGGGACAGACGTGCAAGAATCCCGTGAATGTCTTGCGCTGGGAAATCGCCAGATAAAGTGGCCACGGTCGGTCTTCCAATCAGAACCTGATTGGAAGTGATATCCAAAATCTCTCCACGGATATTGCCGGCTTCAGGCGTGACGCCAGCTTGAGAACTGATCGCAGCTTTCTTCACCCAAAAGAGTGGATAGGAGTTCAGGCGACCAAATTCGTAGCTGATACCCTTCTCCCGAGGATGAGGTTGAATGACGATCTCCTCGCCCTTTTTATCTTTCTTCATCAAGTTGGGAGGCATGTATTTATCTGCCAAGGATTTGTAGCGGAAGAACTTCGCTTTGTACGGAGCTAAGTATTGATTGAATAAGGCTGTGCTCAGGGCCTTGGCATCGAGCTTCGGAATGCGGAAGTGCTGCTCGAGAGTCTGGATGTCCGCTTTAACTTGTTTTTCAATCTCGCGATACTGGCTTTCGAGATTTTTGAGATCTTTGTTCAGATCCTCGCCGGTGCTTTGCACTTGTTTGTACATGGCATCGCCCTCTTTAAGAACTTTATCCAATTCTTGCAAAGAGGCTTGCAGTTCGAGAGGTGTTTTGAAGTCCTTGTATTTGATTTTATTGAGACGATCTCCCAAGGCCTGGATGTCTTTGCTTTGGGGCAAGGTTTTTAAGCGCTGATCCCAGCCTTGTTTTTTAGTCTGTAATTCTTTTTCAAATTTTTCGAGAAGAGCTTTGGAGGGAAGATTGCTTTGCAGCTTATCGAGTTGAGCGTTGGCATCACTGCCTCCAAGCATCGCCAAAACATCGCCGAGAACATTCTCACCGGATTGATTTTGTGCTTCTTCCAAGGCACGATCTGCCAAACCAGGCTCGTTGGAGACCGGTTCTGGAGGTTTGACTTTGCCAGGGCTTTTTCTCAATGTGCCGAATTCAATCTGTTCAATAGCAGCTTCATTCACCGCAACTTTGGCTCGCAGCAAAGCATCCCACAGCATGGAGAAACGAACATCGCCCACTTTTACGGAGTTGTGAGTGGGACGTTCTGCATCGGTCAACTCAATGCCTTGAATGCGCAGGCTGGCGCGGAAGAAGCTGGTTTCAACATGGGCGATATTGACTTCGGCGCCGAGAGCTTGGTAGCCGACCCACTCCATGCCGCGGCGGAGATGAAGGTCGAAGAATAAATGAAAGTAGAGTCCAATGATCAGGCAGATCAGAGTGAAAGGAATGATTGCTTCCCAGCGGAGAGGGCCTTTGCTTTTTTTTGGTTTTTGCTCAGTCATGTGATGCTCCCTCTATCCGTAAAGTTCGTCGTATTTGCAATACCAGTTGTAAAGTTTGGTGGCAGTGAAGACTTTCCAGAACTGGGTGTTTTTAAAACGCGCCACAACTGTTGCGCGATATTTTAAAATCGCGATCTTGAAGCCGACAAAGGCGAAGGGGAGCAGCAGCACTGAGACCACCATCGAGCCCATCACAATGGTGTTATTAAAGCGAGTGAGTGGCACCAGAGGCATATTGTACATGGTCACGAAGAGCGGGTGCAGGCTGTCCGCCTCTAAAACTTTTTGCCCGAGCAGGTGAGCAGGGTGGTCAAAGAGATAGGCGATAAATTTAAAGAAGAACGCAGAGAGAAAGGCGGCGCCAATTTGCACGCGAAAAACAAAGACAATAAGGAGCACAAGAAAAGTCTGAATGGAGAGAAAGGGGGCAAAGCCCAAGACCAGTCCCAGAGACAATCCCGCTGCCAGCTGATTTGTTCCCGTATCGGAATTCAGCATCTTGAGAAAATTAAAAATCTGTTTCAGTAAAGCCGTCATGAGCTCCTCCGTTAACGGATATTCTAATGATGAGAAATGCAAAGCGGCAAGTAGAAAGCCGAGGACATAAGAGGCGTCTTGTCGTAAATTCAGAGGATATGGAAAAGAGTTCTTCTCTACATAAATGGATCAGCGAGACCC
>JBCECD010000401.1:0-3453 GCA_039206745.1 Bdellovibrio sp.
GTAAAACCATTCTAACAGATTCCCTGACTGCCCCTGTCATTGAGGGAGAACCTCATTTCATCTATGCGTATGTTTGGAGTTGTGGAGGGCATAAAGAGTTTGATTACTTCAAACAACAGATCCGCGAATTTCATGAGCCTTCGGTCAAGCTCAGTCGAATTGCGCTTGCAAAGGAGTTACTCTCCAAGGGCGTTATCCTTGAAGGAATCAACTATCAAAAGTTGTATTCGAAAGAAGCCGATGTCGTGACCTTCCGCCGGAGGGACTCATGATGACAAGCCCTACGACGGAAAAATCATTTTTGATCGCCACAAAAACACCGAAGGGCTCATTGATTGTTCTCTTAAGAGCAGACGGAATTCCGATCAAAATTGACCTCAAATCTTATCACCTAGACATGGTTGATCTCCTAATGATTTTCCTCATCGAGAAAATTTGGAAATTCAAAGGTATCCTCAGTCAATTATCCTATGAAAATCCACCGGAGTTGCCTCGGCTGACTACGGAACACATGCAGGCCGAAGCCCTTCTTGTCGCCTTTCAACAGGAAATTGGTATGAACAAACGCGACTTCAGTTTTTTAATCTCAAATCTATCGAACTTATGTGGCTTCCTGAATATACCGACACCAGTTGTTTCGGCTGAAGACGTTGTGGCCTTTCGAAGGCAGCTTTCAATTTTGGAAAACGATTGGAATCACCTTCCCATCGGTAACTCCTTAAGATTGAATCTTCATTAAAAACAAAAGCCGTTCAATGACGGCCCCGGACAATCCAAGTGATAAGCTGAGTAAGTCCTACGACAATAGCCACAATCCAAGCGCGCTTGATTCCAAGGACAATTCGGTAATCCTTCATCTGAAGCTTCACAGTCATTTCAAGAGTAATGTAGTTATTTTGATTTTGTTCCATAAGCGATCTCCTTTTACCCACTCCGAAAGGCAGGAGAAGGAGTCGATTAGGGACCAACCATACAACTTGAAGTCTAATATTTCCCACAAAGAAACATATGTTTCTATATCGTTTCTTTTTATATTAGCACCAAAATGGCAATTTCTCCGTAGGCCACAATCATGTGGCGATCACAAGGAGACAGATATGATCGAAAAAAATAGCATGCGCGTTCTTGTCGGAGCTATGAACCTTTTGGCCGTTGGCAGTCCAATGCTGACAAACCATTTATCTCATGCAGCAACGGCAGATCAGAAATTTGAAAAGTTAAATGTTGCTTCGCTTAAGTCCATTGAAAGCACTTGGCTCAAAGTTCCAAATACGTGCAAAGCCCGTGGATTCAACGCAAGCCCCGTTTCTTTAGAGAACAAAGAAATCAGCTCTCATATTCAGAATATCTACGCATCCTTCGGAGCCTAACAGGATGGAACCGACAATCATTCGATTTTCTTCGGAGGAAGTTACTCTCCTCCGAAGACGGTTCGAAAAACTGAACGAGGTTACATCTTTCGAGGATGATGTAGAATTGACATCCAAAGTTGCCAGCTATGGAATCTTTCGAGAGATCGGCACTGTCAATGACGAGTTGGCTCGTTTCATCTTTGATGTTGAAACAGAGAAACCTATTCGTTTGGAATCTTTAAAAGCGGACTTAATTGAATGGAATAGACTTTTCGGACTAAGGATATTTTCCAATGACAGCCACCGATTGGATTTAAGAACAAAAGGATTCTATGAATTAGTTCATCCCGGACTTTCAACAAATCAAGACGGGACCCTACACTCTCTCTTCATTTTTCCAGAAATTATTAACAAGATAGCACAAAGCGAAGGCGTCCAATTAGTCATTGTCAAATCATGGGGGTTAAATTCAATTTTCGGCGGATTTGATCCATCTAAAGGCTACTATCAAACAAATTTTTGGGAGTTAGAAAACAACGATGCTCTCAAGTTTTCAAATCTCATACGTCAAGGGAAAGTGGCCTTCATGGGAACTCATGATTTGGTAGCGCACATAGCAGGTATCGACCGAGATCATTGGCCTCTCTTAAAGAAAAACGCCGAAAAAGTCTATACGGCGATCTCTTCGTATTTTAATTCAACGTCCAAGCCAAGCATTTCAGCTCTTATTTTGCCGTACACTATTGGTGTTGTTCTCGATGATCTTGCGCAGCCGCCAAGTTACAGCTCCAAAAATCACATGGCGGTTTTAGATGAGTTGCTTGGAAGGATATCGAAGAATGACGTTCCAGCGAACTTGCCGACTCTGCTGACTCAATTTCCAGAGAGCTTTCAAAAAATAATTGATCTATCCCGTACTCCGAATGTTGAACAAGATCTGGATAGAGTTAAAGCAACGATTAATATGATGGTTCAGGAAATTCTCAAGGCCTCTGTCGTAAATCTAAATTAGATGCCTTCCCAAATCCGGCTCATCCATCCTAACGCATCTGGATCTTTGCAAATTAATTTAACAGATTGTTGGCAGCTATAGGGACAACCTGTGACATTTAAATTGATAAGGTCTAGTTCCTTCACGTAGTAATCTGGAAGGTAAGCCAGTGCGTGTCCTTTTTGAAGAAGATTTTCCATAATCTTAAGACCACATGCTCGATAGCGAATCTGTCTAGGAAACTTGTCGTCACGCCATCCATCCAAAGAGGACGAAGTCGATATTTTACCAAACATAGCAGACTCAGGAGAGACGAAAGGAAATTTCAAAACTTCTTCCACTGGAATTTTTGAAGCTTGAGAGAATTTCTTGAAAAGGGGGTGCTTTGCAGACCCACAGGTTTTGAATTCAACTTTAGATAGAGTTTTCGTTTTAAGTCCCTGTGGCACTTCTCCAGTCACGATACCAAAATGAGCTTCGCCATCCTGTACCTGTTGTATGACTTTGCCTTCAGTGCGAATCAAAAATTGAAATCTCGAATGAGCAAAGGCTTTTTGAATACTTTCCGATAATTGAATTCCAAAGTGGGTGTGAAGAATTTCTTCCGCACTTATGACCACGTTCAAAGTTCCTTTTTGTCCACTCAGTTCGATTTTTGCATCTTCTTCGAGCTGCACAATAAGTGCCGCCCGTTTCTTAAGAGCTAATCCCTCGGGTGTGAGACGAATATTCCGGCCTTGCTTGTAGAAGAGAGAAATCCCAAGCTCGTCCTCTAAGCGTGAAATCGCCTTGCTTAAGGAGCCCGGAGATACATTTAAGTCTTCGGAGGCCCGATGGACATTTTCACTCTGAGCGACGGCTAAGAAATAGCGCAATTCATATATTTCCATAATCGAAACATATATTTCAAATATGTTTCTTTTTCAACATGAATATTTCGGTTATTGATACTCCCGTAAACGAGGTCAATATGATTTCCTTAAATAATAGAACCTTAAGTCGTTGGACGCCCTTCTTCTTCAAAAATGGAGCAGCCGCTAAAAATAGAGTGGTCATTCCGCCTATGGCCTCAGGAACAGCAACCTTGCTGGGTGCAGTGACCTCAAACAC
>JBCECD010000402.1:0-3441 GCA_039206745.1 Bdellovibrio sp.
AAGTTCCCTGCTTTCCACAGCAAGGTGCCATTCGACAGGGTGACGGCGGGAGTCCACTTCTCCTACGGCATAGACAGAAGCTTTGTCTTGAAGAACCGCTTTGAGTTTGGCCAGGGAAACGGTGTTACCTTCAGAGGGGGTGGCATTGCTCAGACGCCCTTCAATTTGGGTGAGGCGTATAGCAAGATCTTCAGGAAGTTTCTCCATATCATGAATGGAAAGGGCCGAGTTTTGAATATCGACGCGGGAGATTTGGAGAGGAAAGAGTGTTTGTCCCAACTCTTCGGCATCTTTCTTGGTTCCTTTGGCGGTGGTGAGGGCTTTGGCTGTGTTATCGGAAACCTGAGCGCGCAGACCATGAATCATAATATCTGTGCGCAACATCCCTTTGAAGAGATCCCGCCACGCCAAGGACACGTCAATGTATTCAACTCGCAAGAAAGGTTCTTTGGCAGAACGAAGAGTGGCACTGGCTCCTTCAAAGCGATAAGCTCCTCGGAGGAAGCTCAGTCCAAGGTTGTCGACATGGGCGACATAAGATTCGGAAAAAGAACCCAGGAATTTATTCAGCTCTTTAAGGGCGATATCGGTCAGCACCAGTCTGAGACCGATTAAAAGAGCCAGGACACCTGTAATGAGAAAGGCTTTATTTCTCTTGTTCATCCTATGCAGACTAAAAGGATTTCCCCCTTCGGAAAACCTTCAGCTTCATGTATATGGACACAACATTTTTAATTTGTAATGGTGGCTTCAGTCAGATTCTTTTTTTGCCAGCAAGCACGATGTACTAGTTGTGCTTCTTTCCAGGTGATGGCATTAAACAAGGCCCCTTTTAAATACCAGTACACTAACGAACGCTCCGAAAAATCGAGTTCACAGAATCCTGTTTCGATGTAACAACTGACGTGGCTGTCCATGGCCTGCTCATGCATGTCACCGCAGCTGACCTGGTGATTAAAAGTCATCACTTTTTCCTGTAGGCAGTAGCGAACACGTTGCAACCAGAGTTGTGTTCGAGATGGAAATTCGGCTTGATCTTGCAGAAAGCTCTGACAGTAGGGATAACCGAACTCCTGCCAATAGCCACGAGGACCACAAGGGTGCTCTTGTTCTTTGCATAGATAGAAATCGCAAGACTCGGAACTAGGCTGACAAGAGGTTTGAGCCCAGAGGGGAGTACAGAAAAGCAGGAGTGAAAGAACTAGAGGCGAGCGCATAGCCGTGCAAAATAAAATAGGGTCGAGCGCTTGTCCAGTGAAGCCTGCCGAAGAGCCTTCTTTATGAAGAACTTATAAGGACATCAGGGACTGAGATGAGGAGAACTCCAGTGTCTTGGGTGCTGCATCTTGGTGTTGAACGCAACTCCGCCCTTTCGGTACGATTTTCTATGATTCAATTCGGTCTAATTTTGAGACATTTTTTTGGTACCGCCCTTGCACTTCAAAAGGCATGAAGTTTTTAATAATACTCCTATGGCCTTTATTTTCCCTAGCTGAGGGACAGGGCTGGATGAAATTTCAACAGATGGAGACGGAAAAAGGCATTCTCCAGCGGCGCAATGCTGAGGGTGTGAAGGCACCGACTGTGGAGATTCCGCTATCAGCTTTAACCGGCTTGAGTCTGTTGTCAGAGCAACAGATGCCAGAGGAGTTGATTCGCATCCACGAGGGTGAACCCTTTTTTCGCTGGATTCTCAACCCCGAAGATAAAACCTATAGAAAATTGATCTTCGATTTCTTACAGAGAGAGGGTATTTCCTATCGCCAAGGAGCTGACATCACGGTCTATCCTACATCTTCGCGCAGCTATTTCTTTGTCGATACAAAGACGGGAAAAGCTTATACTTTTAAAACCTCTACAGATCGTGTGGGCAGCGCAATGCAAGAAAAGCCCTGGGAGGCTGTAGAAGCTTTTGATGCTGTGACCCTCTCGGAACATATCGCCAAATCCGCTTTGTCTCGGTCAGTTCTGGCTCCCGATGTGCTGGCGATGGCTTTGGGAGAATGGGCTTGGTCACTGCGATCCTATGATATTTTAGCGAATGCCGCCGTGACCTATGAACCTTTGTTTGTGATTTTTAATCCTGAGATTCTAGCGGAAATGATGCGCGCGCATCAAATTTCGGATCCGTATCTATTTGTGAAGAAATATATTGTGGAGCCTTATGCCCGCTCTTACGCCGAGTTTGTGGCCAAGACGGATATTGTTTTAGATTCACCTCATTCGCAGAATATTCTTATCCAGAGGGATCGCAAAGGGCTTATGACAGGAGTCTTCGCCTTTCGCGATATAGGGGATGCCTTTGTCATGAGAGGTCGTCGCGATTTTATGAAGAAGTTATATTCAACAGAAAACTTGCAGAATCATTTGTTGAATTGGTTCAATCTGTTTCATATGGTGCCCACCCCCTCATGGTTGAACTATGGCAACGCAGAGGGGACTATGCGTGGAATGGTGGAAGCTTATTACGACTCTTTCAATCAGGAGTACTATAAATTGACGGGAGTCAAACTGCCCTCTTTCACGGGCTCTATTGCCTATGGGCAGAAGCATTTTTCTTTAGAGTCCTCTGTGCCGGCGAAGAAAGTGCTGAGCTGTGATCAGGCTCTTTGAGTTTATAACTACAGGCACTCCGTCAAGCTCTTCTCAACTGTTTCGATGGTCTTCACTTCAGGCTTGCCGTCGATAACAATCTCGCTGCCCGGAGTGCTTTCGAGAATGAGAGAAGTCAGATCCGTTTTCTTCTTCGTGTTCACCAAACTGATCTGTTTTCCGACTATAATTTTAGGAGTCAGTTGAAACGGAGCCAATTCGTTAGATAAGCCGGCATTTTTTGGCGCCAACTTTTGATAAAGACATTCCACTTCTTTTTCTTCAGTACCGACGGACTCCACGGTGCTGGTAAAACGAACCTGGATTGAAATACTTTTCGGAGTGGTGGCTTGCATGAGCATAACAAAAGTATCACCTTCTTTATAAGAGTACTGACCTTCCTTGGGAAGGGCGAAAGACAGAAGAGTGCCATGACTTTGGATTTGAAGAAGCAAATCACCCTTCAGGCGCTGTAGGGGATTTTCAAACCATGAAGGCTTTGACACCGACCATTTGAAGTCCGTAAAGTCTTGAATCACGGAAGGTTGAGTGAAGTTGGTACTCGCCTCTCCTTTGGCCGAGAGTGCACTTTCGACAATAAGGGGGCTTGCTGCTTGGACTGACCAAGAAGTAGACATAATTAAGAGAGCGCTGAAAAAATTTCGCATGGTTTTGCTCCGTCCGTAAAATAAGAGGTTTGCACAACCTCTCTGAATTCTCGAGAAGGACAGAATGCAAAGAGCGGTCCACAGTCTATCTGTCTTCGATTGTGAGATACACCATGGTCTGATTTAAAAGCATATAGGCAATTTCACCGAAGGTGATGGGTCCTAAGATATGTCCTGTTTT
>JBCECD010000403.1:0-3389 GCA_039206745.1 Bdellovibrio sp.
GCTGGGGCGAATATTATGCAAATCCTATCGATTATGCAATTTATCGCTTTAAGGAAACTAAAAATAATACTCTTTTACTCGTTTTAGATGGTGAAGGCAGTCCCTGCATTACCAAAGCTGACAATGGACGATATTATAAATGTGCATATAACTGGAATACTATCATCTCAGATATCGTTCCTTATCCTGCACCTTCGAAGAGTTACAAAGCTCAGGCTCCCCTGATCGGAGTTCTTTCTCTATGTTCAGATAATGAGGCTTGTGAGCCCCCTGAAAGTCTCTGGAAAGAATATGGCAAGACAGTACAGCGATCTTTGCCTCCAGGCCTAGCAAACCTCGTAGCCAATCTGAAAATCAAAGGTAAGAATATCAAGTTTACCACATCTCAAGCTGTCGAAGTCCCTGAGGATAGCTTCGACGGGATCAAGGTTCTTTCCGCGACCTACCTGAAACCTAATGAGCGGTCTCGTAGAAATGACGGCAATGCAACTGTTGCAGCTGCTAATTTTCTGAATGGAAAAACTAAAGAGACATACAAGATCAGCTCCCGCTTTATTGGAGTTATGGATACAGGTGAAGATCGAGAGTTTGAAATCCAGTGGGTCTGTTCGGGCGACGTGAAGAACAAGAGAACTCAAAAGGTCTCGGCTCCCGCTGAAAACAAAGTCATTCCTATATCATGTGAGGATTAGATGAAGCAGCTTCTGTCTCTAGCCGCAGTTTCAGTTATGGTAGGTCAGGCAAGTTTTGCCAATACCCAAGCTATTATTTTAGCTGACAGCAGATCTGGCATTCGACAGTTCGATAAAGTCTATACTCCGGCAGTTCAAGGGGATTTAGAAGCTATTTATGAATTGAATGATATCAAAATAAGTGGTCAAGGCCGCGAGGCTCTTTATTTGGAAGTTCCCACTCAATTTAAAAATCAGGTTTTAGAATCCCTTTCTTTGACCCATCGGCAGGATCCGGGTGAAGAGCGTGAGTGCCATTCCACAGTTCAAAATGACTGCCGTCCTGCTTACGTCTCAATGGAAGTTTTTGATTTAGGCAAACAAAGCTTGCAATGGCGTTTTTGGGGTGGAACCGGAAGCGGCCCTTACAATTCCAAGTTTTCAGAGATTCGCTCTTCTGAAGGTGAAACTGACAATCTTTATGAGTGGCACAGAAAAGGACATTATTCAGTCGAGACGCAAAAAGATTTCTCGAAGAGTTCCGTTTATCCTGGCCTCATCCGCCTTCGCAGCGTGGGTCCTGATGAGGCGCGAATTCAGCAAGTTGTGCTGAGAATATCTCCTCCGCTCTTAAGTAAACTGAATGACTATATTTTCTCTTCAGGACTTTCGTTTGGAGACTACATAACAGCAGAGGGGCGGTCTTATCCGGGCTCACCAAATTATGGCTATTATGGCGATGCTTTGGTCTTAGACTCCTATAACTATCCTGCGCATCAAAAAATTCCTTCTCATTGGAGTAAAGAGCGAGGAGCTTTGCGAGTTCCACTGAAGCCTGGCACACGCCTGGTCAGTGTTGATGTAGCTTGTGGAGATATGAAACCCGTTCCTCGTGGAGCCAATCCAGAAAACTATCGGGGTAATGCGACTCTTTCTGTGAGAGTTTTAAAAAATGGAAAAAAACATCAAGACCTTTTTAAACGAAGGAACGTAGGTTCCAATGGCGTGATGAGAGCGACATTGCCTAGCTTGAGTTACGTTGCTGGAGATAACGAAGAAGTTGAGATTCGAAGTGAACGTGGACGTCTGTACATAATGGGAATTCGATTCGGAGAGTTTTAATGCATTTGAAGAACGTTGCTGTTGCTGCTGTATTTGCCATGCTTTTGTCTGTCTTTTCGGCTTTTGCTGGAGAGAAGCCCCTTCCTTTTAATCCAGGGCAGATTCAATCTGTTAACGAAATGTCTATCGAAATGGAAGGTGGACCCGTCCGACTTTCCGAGACACACTTGGAAGTTTCCGCGAGTCAGGTAGGTGAGATTGTCGCAGCAATTCCTGCTGAAAAGAGTGTGCTTATCAGTACAGATTCTGAAGCGGTAGTCAGTGAAACTTTTAACAACAAAGCCCTTAATCAAGCTAAGATCACCAAGGTTCAATTTATTCCTCTTGGCGATCTCGATAAAAAAATCAAAAATGAGACGTTCTTTAACAAGCTCAAGACATATAAAAGCAATATTGTTCGCTCTGCTAAAGAAGATCGAATTGGTCTGGTTATTCTTAGCATCAATACGGCTTATGATTCTTATATCTGGCTGCATGCCACCGAATACTCCCCGGAAGTGCGAGCAGCACAAATTATTTTTACGACAGCTCTTTCTGTGGCTTTTAGTATCGATAAAGATGCTTGGGCACGAACAGCAGGTCACATTAAGGATCGTATCTATAAGGCTTTTAATATTGCCACAGACTCATTCTGGATGGATTTAACAGGTCGGTTCGCCTCCAATCTGGCTCTTGGATTGGCTGTTCAAAGTTTAAGAGTGTCTATTCTCGCCGTGGATAAAGTCGTAGCCCTGCCGGATTTGATCGGACTTGCAGGAAGCTCGGTTCTTTTAAGTTTAGGATTTACTTTTAGCGGCTTTGGCTGGACCGAGTTTGCCAACAAGATCAATAGCACCACTCACCCAAGAGCCAAATTCATCGCTCGACGTATGTCTGAAATCAGATCTTTATTAATGGGACATCTGGCTCCGAGTGGAAAGCTTTTGCAAGCCGACACCTATGGTTATGCTCCCTGGATTGCCTTAAGTGTTCACGGCATTATTGGTGTGGTGACCTTCTGGAAAGGCGGTCCGATTATGGATTGGCTAGAGAGAAAGTTTACCAAAATAAGCAGTACGAACTCTTGTGATAGAATTTTGTAAAGGATTATTATGAAACACAAAAAGACTTTAATAATTCTAGTTTTTTGTTTTACTCAGATATTATCGAGTCTTTTTTCTGTTGCTCACAGTGCCTCTACTTTTTACGATTTGTCGCCATCTGCTTCTGTCGTACAAGGTGAAAAGTACCCTCGCCGTCAACACCTTTACCGAGGAACGACAGAACAGCAATTGAGCTTAAGCGATGGAGTGAGAGCTCTTTTGGGAGACAATGATGTTGTGGTGGAATCTCTGTTCTTTTCAACAATAAAAAAAGCGTTTCTGCAGGAAAACTTTCCTTTTTCGGTCCCTTTGAATAGTTATCTTCAGCAGGAGATCCGCAACCGGCTCAGATCTTCCGGCCGAGCTCTGAGAGAGAGTGAAGCAGTCAGAGAAACGATAGATCTTGTTGATAATACTTTGGACTATTATAATAAATCCAATTATTCCGTGCCCTCTTACATCGACTACCGAAGTAGCTCTTACCAGGATTGGCCTAAAGATGTCGTGTTCACAA
>JBCECD010000404.1:0-3302 GCA_039206745.1 Bdellovibrio sp.
CGGGTTCACTTCACGAAAGCGGCTCCCGACTTTCAACTAAAAATGAGACATCTCCCATAACAAATACTGTCTGGTTTCTGCCATCCTTCGCATTCAATGTATCGAATGGCAGATTTAACAGGGCCCCAAAAGGCGTACGATTTGTCTATGGCTAGTGAGTCATCGAAATCTATGACTACATCCGATTTTAAAATTGCTGCGGCATCATGTCGATAGATTGCGTGTGCGATGGGTCTGGTCAAAAGTAAGTTTTTTGGAAAGTCGGATCTAAGGCGAAGTTTAACTTCTGAGTCATCCCAATTTTCGACCAGATAAGGGCCGCTGCCAATAATGCTTTTTTTGTTAAACCAGTGCCCTGTTTTTGAATCAAAGTTTTTAGAGCTTACGATACCGTACAGACCAAAACTAATTTTTGTTAAAATATCTGGTATAGGCTTTTTGAATTCTAAAGTGACTATATTCTTTTCATAATGAATTCCGCTTGCCAACTGATCCGCGGCTTGCAGCTCGTCTATTCCCTTAAGATTTTCCAGGAGACCTGAATCGGAACGTCCTTGCTTCATTAAAAAGGCGGCTCGGTTCAGACTCAAAGCAACGTCTTTAGCTTCGATCCTTTCTCCGTCGCTAAAAAACATGTTGTCTCTAATCTGGAAGTACCAAGAATCCTTCTCGGGATTTGACCACCAGCTAGAAGCTACAACACCGTTAATTTCGCCGAGTCTATAATCTGATACCAAGGAAGAATATACCGACCGAAAATAGATGTGATGAGCCAAGGCATCGTAATCCAGAGGATCTAACGAGTAGGGTGTTCGGGGAGACCATATTTTAAGAATTCTATTTTTCATTTTGTTATATGCTCTTCTGGCAAAAAGGAGAACCATGCTGAGTTCATCATTATTCTGATTTGAAGCCAGATGAAAGGCGGACATGTCATCGGATACTCGATGAACTTACTTATTGCTATAGTGAACAGAATAAAGATCCCAAGCATCAACCATCGAGCCATCATTGAAAACGCAATAGTCATATTGATTGTTCTTTTCATCCTTCAAAATACGACTTTTACCACCGACATCCCAGCAATAACTGGAGGCTGGATTACCAAAGAGAGGACCTTTATGAGGGCTAGCTGGAAATCTCTTGCCGTTAGCTACTTGTAAAGCTGTGCATTTGGATAATTTTTTTGAGCAAACGGCATCGACACGAACTTTGCCTTGCTTCTGAATCTCAATCGTTGTGTAGGCATTGTTGATGTAATATTTCATTTTAGTGTTAGCAGCGAAAGCAGGGATCAAAAATAAAGCTATTAAAAATGACATAAATTACCTCTTAATTCTTGTCCTGAATCCAGCTTAATACGCCAGGTTCCATGCTAACATGTTCAAGCAAATTATTAGCTTCCACCCAGCCATCATTATTCTGTTCCTGCCATGACTTCCCCCAACTATTTACAACTTTAAATAGCTCTTTGCAGTCATTAGGCTGTTTGCAAACTTTTCGATAGCCTGCAATGGCGACAGAGTGTCGAAGATCTTTGTCACATTGGGCTGCAGGACTTTTTGCTAAACAGGGTGCGTCTATATCTGAACAGTTGGGAGCTTTAGATCCTGTTTTTAAATCAATGCAGATGTTTTCCAAAGCAAGAGGTCTTCCTAGCTTCAAAATCTCTTTAGTCTTTTCTTTGAGTTGGCGCAGTGAAGGGCTTTGTCCAGATTTTGGAAAAATTCCCACTTCCATGTCAACACCTTCAAAGAAAACCATATCGGAAATTTTTTTGCACTTTTCAGTTCCAAGTAATTGATCTAAAAACTTTTCGAAAGTTTCTTCAGAAAAGGCTTTCAGTACTTCCTCATTAGTGGTGCGCAAATTGAGATTACGATCAATATCATCTTTAGCTGTTGCATAGATATTACTTAGGCACGTCGAGCAATTTTTAGCATCGGTATAATATTTTTCCATACGGGCCCACATGGCGGTTTGAGCTTCTTCCGATTCATTTCGAGAATGCATTTTACTTAAGATTTTATCGAGAGATGCGCATTCTTCACTAGCGCCTTTTTTGACCTTATTAATCATTATGGAGACAATATTTGCGGCGCTACCTCCACTTTTGAAGTTAAGCCCACCGTAGGAGGAACGAATGCTGGAAATCGCATTATCGGAAGTCACCATAAAGCGGGTAAGATCTATTGATGAGAAGGTATCTTTATCGGATAGGCTGTCGCATTGAGTATTTGTCGCCTTGCAGTTTTCAGCCTGAAGAAGAGTTGCTGCAACCTCTGCATAGCAAATATTTAAGCCATCTTGTGAGCGGATAGGTGGCATATTTTTAATGGTCATATCTTCTTGAATATTTGAGGGATTTTTTGCTGTTTTAAAAGCTGGGTATGTCGGTAACGACTGTCCATAAGAATACGGACCAAAAGACAGTAAAGTCAGATATATAAAAATAGCCATATATTCTATTATTGTATCTATTTTATTATTTACAAAGAGATCTATATTACAATGATCTTCTTAAGACCTTGGTCCTATATATAGTTTTTCCAATAATACCGAAAAAAAGAATATGGCAGCGCTATTAAGTTTTATCATCATTGGATGTATGGGTTTTTTTGCTTATGCAAATTCCACAGACGCACCATTTAGCTATATTTCTGAGGGATATGAGGATACGCGAATTTCTTCCAAAGAAAATAAAATCGTCTTCTGGAGAATTCGTCAGAGCAATTTGTGGATTGAAGTGAGGACCTTCTCTAAAGGCCAAGTGTTTCATATTAGAAGGCTCGAGAAGAGTGGGCAAACTAAAGAACTAGTCCTGCTTAAACGAAATGACAAAAAGTTATACCTGATAAGCAGCAAAGTAAGACCTCAATGGCTATATAGCTACACCAAAGAGTCTACTGCATGTGATCCATCGCGTTCTCAATGGGATGTGGTTTTAGATGCTTACCAGAACATAAAAGTTAGCACATTGAATCAATGTGTGAACAATTCAATTTCTTCTAGTTGTAAAGAAAATGTTGATCCAGGATTTCAAGAGCTTCTCTTGCAGACGTCGCAAGATCTGTTTACTCCACCTTTAGGTGCTTTTAAATCTCAAAAAACTTTTATGAAATGCTTAAGTGAAGATCCTGCGATAACAAATATGTTTACAGAGAGATTTGGTTCTGAGGCAGGCTTTATTGAACATAAAAAGGCTTTAGTAGGTTACAAAAATAAAATGGCACAATTGCTGTCAGCTAGTGAGGAATCCAACCCTCAGATTATTTCTTGCGTAAAAACTACAGAAAAACAGC
>JBCECD010000405.1:0-3286 GCA_039206745.1 Bdellovibrio sp.
ATTCAAAGCTATCTCGAAGAAGACGAAAACTATGTTGTACATTCCAGCAAAGACGCCGACAGGGGAAAACTGGCCATCACTGAATATGAGGTTTTAAAGGAGACTGATAAGTTCAGCCTATTAAAAATAAATCTGCTAACCGGAAAAAAGAATCAAATCCGGGTTCATCTCGCCGGTGAAGGCCACGCCATTGTGGGTGACGCTAAATACGGAAAGGCTCCGACAAAGTTTAAAGATCTTTATTTACATTCTGCTGTTTTGGAGTTCACTCACCCTTTCAATCAAAAAAGATTGCGCTTCACCGCCCCCGTACCACACTATTTTAAAACTTTGATCACATACGACTTTTAAATAGGTGCAAGGACTTTAGCTACAGATAGATCATCAAGGAGCATTCATGAATGCTCCCCGCCTCTGAGAGCTCTTCTACATCTCTTGATAAGGCTTCCAAACAACTCTCAATACCTTTTCACAAGATAGCAAAGTACCCATATTCCTTAAATAGAACCAAAAAATATATTAAAGGATCTCTATGCAAAATAGAGAAATCAAAACCGTCATGCATCAGGTTAAAACCCGCACTCTGCAAATCAAGAAGATCACAGACATCACATCATCTTTAAGACGCATCACTTTAACTGGCGAAGAACTTTCAGGCTTCACCTCGCTTTCCCCCGATGATCACATCAAAGTATTCTTTCCTTATCCCGGAGAAGACAGACCAGTCCTCCCGGTTTTCGGCCCGAATGGCCCCCAATCACCCGATGGACGACGCCCCATTATGCGAGACTATACACCTCGGCGATATGATGAAATCGCCCAAGAGTTGGATATTGAGTTTTTCCTCCATGGAGAAGGTCCTGGTTCGTCATGGGCACAACAAGCCCAGGTTGGACAGTCTTTAACTATTGGCGGTCCCCGAGGATCCAAGATTGTTCCGTACAATTTTGATGGGTATCTCATGATCGGTGATGAATCCGCTCTGCCCTCTTTTGCCCGACGTCTCGAGGAACTGCCTCTTCATGCAAAGACCGTGATTGTGATGGAAGTGGAGACTCCATCTGACGAGATTGCCTTCATCTCTTCCACACACTTAGACGTTCATTGGTTGCACCGCAACGGTCACAAACCCGGCTCAGCCGAAAGGTTCATTCAGGCTTTACAGAAAATAAACCTGCCGCAAGGAGATTTCTTCGCTTGGATAGCCTCTGAAAAAAACTGTGCTAAGCAAATCGAAAATTTCTTATTAGCTGAAAAGAAAACCCAGAGCGAATGGATCAAAGCAACGGGCTACTGGAGTCATTCTTAAACAGACAAGTTCAAAAAAAATGCAGTTTGACAGATCTTTCTCGCGCATGTTACGCCCTATGCAATAAATAATTCTGAGTATTAGATGAAGCCGGTGAGAGTCCGGCACTGTCCCGCAACGGTGAGCAAGATGGTCTTGTAAGTCCGATCTCTGTTTTCAGACTCCCTATTCTCTGCGATGAGATCTTCGAGGCAAAGATGAAACGCAAGTTCTGGATAACAGCTATCCTCATTGTATTCACGATCCTTTCTAATATCACTCATGCCCAAGAATCTGCCATTGAGATGGTTTTTGTGAAAGCTGACAAAACGGCCCCCTCTGATTCCGCCACTCTTATAGAAATAAATCCTGAGACGATCATGAGATCAAACACTCTAGCTGAGATCTTACGAGACATTCCAGGAATAGAGGTTGTACAACAAGGTGGTATAGGCCAAACAACCTCTGTCTTCATTCGCGGTGCAAAATCTGAAGGCACACTCGTGCTTATAGATGGAACCGAAGCCAATGATGCAATGTCACCGGGAGGTGGTTTTGATTTTTCGTCTATGACCGCCGACAACATCGAACGTATTGAAATATATCGTGGCCCTCAAAGCGTTCGTTTCGGAGCTGGCGCTTTAGGTGGTGTGATCAATATTATAACCAAAGAGGGACGGAGCACTCCTGCTTACACTTATCTTGGCGAGATGGGGTCCTACTTCACTCATCGGGAAGCCATTTCGGCTTCGGGAAAGGTTGATACCATAGGCTACTCTTTAAGTGGCGGTTATTTTGCGACAAAAGGCTTTTCTGCGGCCTCAGAACATTCGGGAAATAGAGAAGATGATGGCGCTAAAATTAGCACTGGCTCCATGAAACTCAGCTGGACGCCGCGTCCAACAACAAAGATTGAAACCAGCCTTCGCTATGCAGAGTCCACAGTGGACATAGACTATCAAGGCGGTACTAAGGGTGATGATCCTAATAATAGCACACATTCCAAACAACTGCTTACAGGCGTAACGGCAACAGAACATTTTTTTGCAGAGCGATTGAAAACGTCCTTGAGTTTTTATTTTTCCGAAACCACTCGCAGGGATCGCAATGAACCTGATACCACTCATCCGACTCAGTCATCTTATTACTTTTTAAGTGAGAATCGTAAAATTCAATCTGAGACAGAATGGTTTTTAAATGAACTTCACTCTCTACGTTTAATTCTGAATTATCGTGACGAAAACGGAATCTCTGACTCCCTTTCTCGGAAAAGCCAGTCCATGACTGGTGAGTCCCTCACCTATTTATTTGAAAGTTCAACCTGGTTTTTCGATCTGGGCGCAAGAATAGATCAGAGCTCCCAGATCGGAGCCATAGCAAGCCAAAAGGTTTCTTTAGGGCGATTTCTCTCTGGCCCCAGAAGTAAGGTCCTTATCAGTTACGGTTCTGGCTATAAACTTCCCAGCCTTTTTCAACTGTACTCAATCTATGGCGATATAAATCTTCAACAAGAAAATTCGACAGCACTCGAAGCTATGTGGGAACAAAATATTTATACAAATGCAGACGTGCAACTCACGATGTTTGACAGTAAGTTTCACAACCTCATCGATTATGATATGGCGACCAGTCATTATCTCAACATATCTCAAGCTCGCAGCCAAGGATTTGAATTTCAAGTAGCATGGCAACCCATGCCTAGCTTAAAATTGTCCGGAACTTATACTTATCTTGAATCTAAAGACGAGAGCACAGGGCTCCCGCTTTTAAGAAGACCTCGTGACACATGGTTCACTTCGATCTCATGGAGTGCAACCCGCTATGAAGTCTACGCTCAATATTCATACCGTGGTCAGCGAGAGGATGTGGATCCTTCCAGTTTTCAGAGAGTTCAGATGGATCCATTTTCCTTGACGGCGCTGGGTGGTGCCTATCAATTTGAAAAATGGCTCAAAGCCCACGCTCGCATTGAAAATCTCTTCGACACAAGATATGAAG
>JBCECD010000406.1:0-3275 GCA_039206745.1 Bdellovibrio sp.
TTATCAATCAGTAGATCCGCACCAATCATCTCAAACTGCACGCTCTTATTGAGTTCCGTGGAGGCCTGACGAACCAAAACTTGCAACCCTTGAAAGCTGTCTCCAGCTTTTTCTTTCCGCACAGTTTGCAACTGTCCCTGGAACTGATCACAGATCTTGGCCAGGTGCTGAGAAAAATCAGACTGACGTCTCTCATACAACTCCGGTTGCAGACGGAAGTTCACTGTCTGGTTCATCATGTGAAAGTAATTTCTCAAAACCAGGAGCTCCCCTGACAGACGCAGGAACTCATTCAGTTGCTTCATCTGCAACCACACGCCTTCATTCTTCGCAGAAGTTTCCACCGAAGAACGAGGTTCAAAACGACGAGCTCCCGCAGTGTCCTCAAAACCACTGCCTTCGGAAAACTTAAAGCTGCCGTAACTGGTGATCAACTCAATCACCTCACTCAGCTCTTCAGGAAAGAGCTCTCTTTTATCACGCAGACTCTGGGCTAAGACTTTCAAAAGACGAGAGCTTTTTAAAAACAAATCCACACAGTCTTTATTAATCGAACGCGACTCCTGCTTAATGCGATTGAGCAAAGCCTCAAACTCATGGGCCAAAGAGCCTAACAGCTGTCCCCCCGGGACAGCGCCAACACTGCCTTTGATAGTATGAACTTTACGGAAGAGCGTGTTGACCTGATCATGGTCTTGCGGATTGTCTTCGAGACGAAGAATTAAATTGTCGAGCTCTTCCAAAATCTCTTTGGATTCCTCAAAGAAAACCTGGGAGACCTGCTCAACTTGGGCGAAGTCTATAACCAGAGCTTCATCAAAATCTATCTGTTCACGTTCCTCTTTTTTTTCCGACATGGCTCCGCTCATCCCACTTTCTTAAATGAAAAGGACTGAGGATAATATCGGTATTCCAAGGATTTACGTTAATTAAAGACCGCTTTTTTATGGCATCCGAACCAGGCTCACACTCCGTCTTCAGGTGAGCCATTGTTCTTACAGGTTTTTAATAATTTCCGCTTGAATCTGCTTCATTTCGACATCCGATCGACGTTGAGCTCGCTTAAAGTCCAGATCTGGAATCGACCATGCCGGAACTAAATGCAGATGATAATGAGGAACTTCAAAGCCTGCCACAATTTGCCCAACACGAGGAGAGCCGGCAGCTTTCAAAATAGCTTTGCCAATTTTTTGTGAGACCTTGTGCAGATGCGCGTAGGTCTCCGGCGGGACTTCGGTCCAGTGATTGATCTCTTCCTTACACACAACCAAAGAGTGTCCTAAGTTGACTTGATCTATTGCGAGGAAAGAAATAATGAGATCATCTTCATAAATCTTATATGAGGGAAGTTCTCCTTGAATGATCTTCGTAAATACAGATGCCATGTGTCCTCCTTATAAGCTTTATAGCGGATCTTGTCCCCGCGTGTCTCAACTCAAGACTTTCGACCAGATTTCCATATTTCTTAATAACTCTCAATCAACAATTATAAAGGTAAGGAGCTACCGTGACATGGTAGGCTAAACATATGAATAAAATCTTTTTACTCGAAGACGACCCAATAGTTGGACAAGCAATCAAACTTCAGCTCGAACTGGAATCCTACAACATAGAATGGTCTCAATCCTTAGTCGAGGCTAAGAAAAATATGTCTCTGAGCTCTTCCGCAGATCTCTATCTTCTCGACATCAATCTCCCGGATGGCACTGGATATGAGTTCTGCAAATGGTTGCGCCAACGCGAACTCCGCAATCCGGTTATTTTCCTCACGGCTCGCACTGACGAGGAAAGTGTGGTCAAAGGCTTTGAAGAAGGCGCGAACGATTATGTTCGCAAACCTTTCAGTCAAAAAGAACTCATCGCGCGCATTCGCAATCAGCTCTCTGATAAGAAACCCTCCCTGGACCTTCTCCGCTTTGCGGGTCTCACTTTGATAAAAAATCAGCAGATCCTGAAAAATGGAGAATCCCTCATCGCACTCAACCGTCGCGAATTCGAGATTCTCACAGCCTTCTTTGAACATCCTGAAGTCATCGTCACTCGTGAACAACTCATTGAGAGACTGGCTTCCGGTGACGACATCTACGATCGCACCGTGGATTCTCACATCAGTCACATTCGTTCGAAGTTGAACAAGAACGGGGTGAAAAATGTGAAAATCAACTCGGTCTACGGTCAAGGGTATCGTCTTGAGAAAGCGGTCTAATAAAACCGCAGATCCATAGTAACTCCACAATTGATCTCTATCCTAAAACCACCGTACAAAGGTGGTTTTATGTTTCAAAACACTGTGATCTTTTTAACTCTCCTGCTGCCAGCTTCAGCCTTCGCACAAATCTCCATGTGGGGAACTGGCACTTGGGGCGGAATGCAGAACTGTAACTACCAAGTGCGCCAAGGTGAAGGCGCGACGAATGAAGACGACGGCCTCTCCGAACTGCAAGCCGCACTCAAAGAAGACCAACAACAATTGAAAGATAAGAAAAACGAGAAAAAGAAACTGGAGCGTGCTGCGGAGAAAGCCCGCACTCGCATCGAGAAAAGCATCGCTGAAGATCAAGCCAGTTTCATTTTTGAACATATCGAAAACGAACGCCGCTGCGACGAATACAAAGGCCTGGAAAACCTGCAAACCTCGGCGTCTCCAGCCAATGTTTCTGAAGATGAGCGACAAGGCCCGCCGGCTCGGGGCTCACGCCCTCCCGGAGCTCCAGGACAAAAGGATGACTTTATCGCCGGTGGCACTGAAGGTAATAATAATGTCGAGGCCCCCACGCCTGCCAACAAAGGTCTCTTAGTCATTCCCTCTTATGTCTCAAACTGGGGACAACACTGCGATCCCTCCAAAAAGGGATCTGTGCGCAGCTCAGCCTGTAATGCCTATCGTGACAGCGAAGGTGGGCGCGGCAACAGTGTTGATTCGTGCAAAAAGTCTCTGACTGAATATCGTGTCAACTACTCCAAAGGCAAAAAACTGCAAAACGAGATTGAAGATCTGGAAGAGCGCATTCAAATGCGCAAAGAAGAACTTGCTGACGCCAAAAAAGAAATGCAGGAACTGGCTCGTGAAAGAAGAATGTCGCAAACAGAGGGCGAGTACTGTGAAAACTGTGCCCGCAAAGGCAGCGGTTACGTCTATCAAAAACCTCAGACCGATTGGTCTGGTGTGACTGCCAATGCCATCACGGGCGCTTTAGCGACTTACATGGGTTATCAACAAAATAAAATGGTCACAGAAGCCAACGCTGAACTCGGCTGGCCGACACAGTCTTATC
>JBCECD010000407.1:0-862 GCA_039206745.1 Bdellovibrio sp.
ATGAAAAAAGCGATGGATGAAATGCGCCAACGTCAGGTGGAACAAAGAAAGCGTCTGCAGGAGTTCGAAGACCTGACCAAGCGTTTTAAGAAAATGACTGATGCCGGTGCTCTGTCGGTGAGAATCATCGATGGTAAAATGGTAGTGAGCTTGGGCTCGGACGTTCTTTTCCCATCTGGTTCAGCTCGTCTGTCTGCCGCTGGTCATGAGGCCATTAAAGAGGTGACAGTGCAATTAAAGTCCATTCCAGGTAAGCGCTACCAAATCGAAGGCCACACGGACAATGTGCCTATTGCGACAGCTGTATTCCCTTCTAACTGGGAGTTGGCATCTGCACGGGCTTTGAATGTGACGCGCTCTATGATCGAGGCTGGAATGCCAGCAGAGAGAGTCAGTGCTGCTAGCTTTGGTGACACCACGCCTGTTCAGAGCAATGAAACAACTGAAGGTAAAGCCGCCAATCGTCGCATTGCTATCGTGGTCGTTCCAGATCTTTCGACAATGCCAGGTTACGAAGAGCTGAATAAGCTGGGTTCTGCTGACAGCAAGCCCGAAAATCCCTAATTCTTGACCCTTTCCCAAAAGAGGCATAGAAGAGAGATTCATTTTTTGAATCTCTCTTTTTTAGGAGCCTCTTATGACTTTATTGGAGCTGGTTGAAATTCCCGATGAGAAGCGGGACGCTCAATGGGAAACAGATTTTTTTATGGCTGTCACCCAAGCTCAACTCAATTTGCTTCATGAAGCTCCTCAAAAAGGCCCCGATGGCTGGCCTTATCTTTTAGCAGAGACCTCTAGCGAAGCCACGGAGTCTGCCAACAAAATCATGCAATGGCTGGCGATGAAGGGCGTGGGTTTGGTG
>JBCECD010000407.1:872-2468 GCA_039206745.1 Bdellovibrio sp.
GGTTTGGTGATCAATCCTCGCAAGCAATATCCTGATTATGTTTTCACCTATGGCATGCTTTGGCACTTTAAAGAGACAGGCCTTTTTTATCGTACGGCAGAGCAGTCGCCCGTGGGCACTTTGGAGCTGCAGCAGGGTGAAAAGCTGCATGCAGGCCCACCTTCGCCGCAATATCTACCTCAATATGTTCGCAATATTCTCAAAGATTTTTTCCGGGATCAGAGTGTGCACCGTCCACGCATTCTCGTAATGAGTAGTGATCGTAAGCACTATGATTTGGCATTTTCATTAGAGTCTTTGGGGAATCCCCCGATGAAAGAGCATCAAGGGATTGCAGAGGCGATCAGTTGGTTTTTGCCGCCTCATTATTCCGTGGTTCTGGTTTCGGAAATCGGCCTGCCTCAATTCGTGGATTTGGCTTAACTTAATCCAACTCTCCAGGTTTAGGAAGCAGATCCATCAAGCACTCGCGCCAGTACTCAGGGGCCTCATCGCTATAATCAACGGCGACATAAAATCCTTTTTTGCCTAAAAGCTGAGTGCGTGTAATTACGCCGGAGACCTCTAAATTCATTTCTTCTAAATGCATAAAGACGCGATCACCAATCAGTACATCCAAGCTCAAATTTTTCCTGAGGGCGGAGGGAATCAGCTCTTCGCGAGGAATTAAAAGCAGCAAACCAGTGGAAGAAGCTTCCACCACTTCACAGTTTTTAGCGATCTTTGCAAAGTCGTCCACAGAGGTCAGGTGTGTGATGTGGAGAGGAGAAACTTCTTTTCTCGGCGCGACTCTTCTATTGTATTTTGCACTTCCCATATTTTACCTACTTTCAGAATCAGTCCCGTATTCAACTGTTCCATGCGTTTAATAACTCTTCGGCAGGACAGGACCAAAGTTAAGTGAGAAAAGTGAAAATGCTTACTGTGTAAGAATTGATACGCAGAGAAACACCTCTATTTTCAGAGGGAGAGGAGAAGGAGGAGGCGTTCAAAAGGCGGTATGTATCAGTCTGAGAATCAATTTTTTGCCAGTCCCCTATAGAAATTTTTGAAATCACCGAGGGCTGTTTAAAAGCTCGCAAAGCCTTGAAGCAAGCCTCTTTCGCGCACCACAGATCTGCGGGCGAAGGCATATTCTCCAGCTCCTCGGCTTGAGCAACACGGGTTACAACAGGCATTGTGACTCGCGGAGACTCTTCAATATCAATTCCAACTGAAGCCTGTGTGGAGAGAGCCCAAAGCCCTTGTCCCAAACAGTGGGAGATCGAAGAAAAGCAGCCATCTGTTTTGTGGGTTTGAAGGCTTCGATGCAGAGCCTCGCGATGATGCTCCTGCTGACTTCCCCACAAGGCACTGTTTTCCAGACGCAATGTGGGATCTTGCAAAAGAGTTTGAATTCTCTTTATGAGAGAGGAGGAAAAGAGGTCGGCCATGTCACAGCTTTGCCACTGGTGATGTTCATCATACGATCCAAGGAGACCTGGGCTTTGCGGCGTAATTCCTCCGTTACATCCACTTCAGGCTGGAATGTCTCCAGAGCGTGTTTGATCTTTTCCATAGAGTTCATCTTCATGTAAGGGCAATTGTTGCAAGAGC
>JBCECD010000407.1:2478-3246 GCA_039206745.1 Bdellovibrio sp.
CTCTTTTTCTGCATTTGATGAAAGATCCCGGTTTCAGTTGCCACGATGAATTTCTTTGCGGGATTTTTTTCCACTTCTTCCAAAAGGCGAGAAGTCGAGCCAATCACTTGCGCATATTGCAAAACAGCCTCGTCGCACTCAGGATGTGCAATCACCACGGCATCAGGATGCTGCGTGATCAGCTCATTTAGCTTTTTAGCATTAAATAAGACATGAACCTCGCAGGCTCCTGGCCACAGAATGAATTCACGTTGAAGCTTTTTAGAGAGCCAGCGTCCTAAGTGTTGATCGGGGCCAAATAGAATTTGTCGATCCCGAGGAATGGATTCCAAAATCTGCTGTGCATTGGAAGAGGTGATGATCACATCTGAGATTGATTTCACCTCGGCACTCGAGTTGATATAGGTGACAGCAATGCCTTCAGGATGCTGCTGTCGCCAAGCCAGATATTTATCAAAAGGCGCGCCATTCACCAGAGAGCAGCTGGCTTCCAGATCAGGAACCAACACTTTTTTTTGCGGATTGAGAATCTTCACACTTTCAGCCATGAAGACCACGCCGGCGAGCAGGATCACATCTTGCTGCACTTGTTGTCCCATTTTAGCTAAATAGAAACTGTCCCCGACATAATCAGCGATATCTTGAATATCGCCCTCTTCGTAATAGTGGGCCAGAATAACGGCATTTTTTTCTTTTTTAAGGCGTTGGATGTCCGCCGCAATATCGTATGACATAAAGACCTCAGAACCCTTATAGCATGGGTTAGAG
>JBCECD010000408.1:0-1903 GCA_039206745.1 Bdellovibrio sp.
GTCTAACTCACTCCAGTCCATTTTCTTTCTCCCCGCATAACCTTTTAAAGGCTGATTGCCGTGAGTCGAAAGAAACGCTTCATGCACAACAAAATGAGATTGTCCCTTGGTAAAAAAAGTTCCTCCGGACACATCCGCAGCCATGTCCACCCAAGATGTCTCTTTGAGCGCCGATAACCGAGCCGAAAGAAGTTGGCTGTAAGTGAGCTGAGGGGCTTCAGGAATTTCCGTGAGGTACTGCATACCTTCCATGCGAATTTGCCCACGAATTTGCGCAGGGGAAGACCGCTGTGGCTCCGCCATCACGGTCACGCCCTCTCCCTGAAGCTCCTTCAAAGAAAGAACTTGAGTTTTCGCTTTACTTGTCAGCATCATGCTCATGCTGATAGCGACAAGATAGGTCTTTCCCCTCACCCTCACATTTACCCCTGGCCAAAGGCCCAGCTGACAGAGAATAAGAAAAGACCGCGAGAGTCAACGGAACCTCGTGTTAGCATTTGCCAATTCGAATATATAAGAGATGGATGCCAAAAAAGGCCTCACTGCTGAAAAACTTACTCTCTAAAAACGCGATATTTTAGAACCTTTTAGGTTATTTGCTCTAGCAACCAAAACGGATCATCCAAGGGGATGTCGTGGCCGGCCCATGGATGCATGGCCGGCTTCAATCCCCAAGCTTGAGCGATACTTAAAGTACACTGGGGGGAAACCAGCCGGTCTCCGTATGTTCCGATCAACTTCACTTCTCCCGGAGCTCCCTGAGGAAATTTGTATCGGGCCGCCGCCACCAGTTGGCGTAAAGCATTTTGCCGCCGCAATGGATGCGTATCAGAATAAGTGGAAAGCCCCAGCACCTCAGCTTGTCTGCGCGCGTGACTGTTAGTAATCATATCGAGAATGATCCTCTCGACCTCGGCCCCTTCAGGTCGCGTGATAAAAAGCGGCAGCGCTTTTAAAATATTGATTGGCTGAAAGCGCTGATAAAATGGTGAATACGACGAAGAGCTCGTGCAAACCAAATAGGCCTTCTCGACCTCATGTGGAAACTCTCGCATCCACTCCACTGCAATCATAGCCCCCAAAGATACCGCCAGCAGATGAAAGCTCTTTCCGTCCTGCACCGTGCGTGAGCGCTGGCGCAGATCTCGCACATAATCCTTCACCTCGAGAGGACTGGTCTCACGATGACGCGAACCATTTCCCGGCAGATCAATCAGTTCAATTTCATCGTCAGGAAAACGCTCCTGCATTTTCTCGATAAAGGAGCCCCAGTGTCCCGCACCTCGAGCTAAACCTCTCAGTAAAATCCAATGTCTAGTTGGCAGCATACCACAACTCCCGCGCTCGACGATCCATCTGCTGCTCTAGGGAAGAGGGCATATTTCCCCAAGAGTCCACAGAGGCCATCGCCCGACTTCAAAATTCCATCAATGTATTATGTCGTCGCAAAATACGCTGTTGACGATGTCCCTGAGAGGGGTTGAACGGACCTTCCGCACGGAAAATCTGCCAGGGATTTTTTTTCACCCACAACCAAGAACCCATCTCCAAGCAGAGTGGTAAATACTTACCACTCTCTCCTGCCTGAGTCTTCTGAAGATGTGTATCATAGAGATAATCCCAAATATCCCCATGCGTGGTGTAACTCTGCGCCTGAGGCTCCACACGGTAAAAATGATTTGGATAAGTGCGATCGAGCAGAGACTTCAAAGAGTAAACCAAAGGCAAATCGGGAAAAGGCCGGATGGTCTTTGCGTAGGGAAACCACAGTCGATCTTGAAAACCAAAACCTGAATGCACATCCAAGGTCAGCACAAAAGAGCTGTGCTGCAATTCTTTTTGAACCGCATGAACCAAAGCTTGCGATTCAACCTCCATAGGCGCCCCCTCCACGCCCCGGTAC
>JBCECD010000408.1:1913-3244 GCA_039206745.1 Bdellovibrio sp.
CCCCGGTACCATGGCCATCGTGATGAACGCCGATGACCACCCACCCAACGCGCAGGGCTTTCGGCCTCAACAGGAGCATTGCGCATGAGATCCACCCCTTGGGGATTGCTGCGAGTCTTGCGATAAATTCCCACGGGATTCACTGTCGGAATAAAAAAGACCCGGAGCTCTTGCAATGTTCGCTGCAAGCTGCGATCCCAAGTTACCAACTCCGCCATGGAGTTCATCAAAGCAACACAGACCTGAGAACCGATGCGCTCCAAGCCATGAACACCCCCGATAAATCCCAACACCGGAGCCTTCGGATCTTCACTACCAAAAGAGATTTTATAGATAGGAAATTGAACGTCCCTATCCTCACTCACGGCAAGCACCTCGGAGCGCACTGAAGACCCCAGTTCGGCGATTCTCTTTTCAATCTGCTGAATCTCATGAAGAAATGCCATAGTCTCTATTCTTGGCGAAATCCTCTTCCCCTCCAATGCATAACGCTCGCAGCCATTTAGTCAGGATTGCTCAGCCCCTTTATCGGGAGTAGGCTTTAAGAACAAATTCATTCAATGAAGTTTTTTTCCAGGAGTTCCACTATGACACTCGACACTCTTTTGCAAAAAATGTGGCAGGACTATTGCCAACTCAATCCCGCAGCCAAAAGAATCTATGATATCTTCGCCGCCGAGGGTGAAACCGTCCTCAATGATCACATTGCTTTGCGCACTTTCAATCATCCGCGCTTAGGTATCGAGTCTTTGGCCCAGCACTTTAAGAAATGGGGTTACGTCGAAAAAGGCCACTACAACTTTGTCGAGAAAAAGCTTTTCGCTAAACACTACGAACATCCTGACATGAACCAGCCCAAAATTTTTATCAGTGAATTGGAGCTGGAAAAGGTTTCCCCCTTTGTCCGCCAAACAGTCAATCAATTGGTCGACCAGATTCCGGACTCCGTTATTCATCGCGAAGACTTTGCGGTCTGCGGACGTCCGTGGCCCATGAGTTACGCCCAGTATTCGGAACTGGCAAAAGAGAGCGAATACGCTTCCTGGGTCGCCGCCTACGGTTTCCGCCCGAATCACTTCACAATCAATATCAACGCCTTGAAAAAGTTCCAGGACATCCGCGAGTTGAACACTTTCATCAAAAACAAAGGCTATGTTCTGAACGCCTCCGGAGGAGAAGTGAAAGGCACCCCCGCTGATTACCTCGAACAGAGCTCCACTATGGCTTCTGAAATCTCTGTCGAGTTCAGCGATGGCTTACACAATATTCCAGGATGTTATTATGAGTTTGCGAAGCGGTATCCTCTTCCCAATGGTTCCTTATACCAAGGA
>JBCECD010000409.1:0-3177 GCA_039206745.1 Bdellovibrio sp.
ACTTTATTTTGGTCTCAGTTCTGTGTTTGAGTGGACAACTGTTGTGGCCGATCGAGGATCCACTATGGCGAGCGCTGCTGAGTTTATGCGTGGCCATCTCGGCCACGCATTGGATGACCATCGCGCGAGTCACTCGCGGCATGGTGATGGAGATCAAGCGCAAACCCTATGTGGAGGCGGCTCAGGCTTTGGGTGGGCGTCCTCTGCATATTTTGTTTCGTCACATCTTGCCGAATATGGCCAGCACGATTTTAATTTTATGGGCTCTGCAAATTCCCACGACTATTCTCAATGAAAGTTTTATGAGCTTTATTGGTTTGGGTGTGCAACCTCCTTACACCAGTTGGGGGCTTTTGGTGCGAGAGGGCTGGAAGACATTGTCGAGCTTTCCGCATCTGTTGTTGTTGCCTTCGTTGATTTTATTTTTGACTGTGTGGAGCATTCATATTTTGCTCGATTTCTTTCGCGCCGGTGCTTGGAGAGATCGCACGGACTGACACAGTCTTTACATAGTTTGTTGAAACCGAGACAAGCCTTCCAGTTTTGTTGAGAGCGCTTGTTGCCTCATGATACTTTTAAGATATGAAACGCATCGTTGGACTCATCCTCTGTTGTCTGTCTCTTTCATCCTTATCGTCTGCCAAGAGTTCCAAGAACTCTGCCATATTTATTGGCCACAATGTCACTCCTACCACCGACACTCTCGCAGCGGGTGAGTGGACAGTGGGAACCTATGCGGTGGGAGTGGGGCTGACGGACTCTCTTTTTATTGCCACCAGTCCTTGGATCGGCCTGAGTTACAATACGGCGAATGTGCATTTGAAATGGGCCGATGACTTTTCTGCGGATTCGCGGTGGGGTGTTTTTCTTTCTTACTTTGAGAGCTATGATTCAGAGCCCTTTTTACGGGGAGTCACCGGTTCTAACTTTGACAGTCGACCGGATCGCAATAATGGAGGAAGACCTCCAGGCTCGGGGGGCTTGGGAGGTCTGGCCACGACCACCTATGTCGCCCTTTCACGCTATCAATGGAAGAGTGGTTCTGTGCATGCTCTCTACAGCAAGCACTGGGATTCGGGCGATGTTTTGTATTTCAATTTGCACTATGCTTATTTTTGGGATGATGAATTTCCTTACTCCATTCGTATGGATCCGGGATCTGATGATATTCGTGATCAGGTGGATTTAACAGCTTTGGCAAAAATCAGACTGGGAGCATCTGATTTTTATTGGAACTTCGAAGCGGGCGGTTTGGGCTTGAACTACATTTATCCTTATCTGCAAGTGGGATCTTCCCTGGCTTATGCTTCGTCCTCGTGGCTGGTGCAGGTGGGAGCCAGTTACACCGTGCGCTTCAGTGAAGCCGGTCAAGCCTCGGGCTGGCGACCGGGGCGATACGATACTCGGCAACATTACTCGGAGACGGAGGAAGAGTATTATTACTATCGTTATTTACAGACCGCTCTTCATCCCGAAATTCAGCTGCAATATTTTTTCTAGTGCAAAAGAGGTGCGGGCGCGCGTTCGTAGAGCTCAAACCAACTCATGTAGTTTTTCATGTTTTTGACATAGATATTCGACTCCGGTGTGGCGGTGCCGTTCAGAAGTGCGCGTGTGGATCCAAAATAAAGATAAGGTAGATAGTCGATATAATTACCGGGAGTGATAAAGTCGAGTCGATTGCTGACAATGCGATTCTTTAACTCCTGCAAGGATTCAATGAGAAAACCCATGGTGGCGACTGCGGCGTTTTGAGGGATGTATAAATTCTCTGGTGTGACCTGATAGTGTCGGGCGATCCTCTCCGGAACTTTTTTAATTTGGGTGGGGCCGCGGCTGTTGTCGGACAGAGGAACGTCATAGAAATAAGACCTGATCACTTTGGCGGCGCGAATCAGATCTGGAAAAGTTTCTTTGAGGTAATAGCGCTTGCTCTCAAAAAAGAGAGACTCTCTTCCAAGAATACCCATCGACATGTGAGCGAGGAAGTTGTACTCGGCACTGGAGACAGTATATAGATTTCTGATTTCAGTTTTGTGAGCGGCTAAAGCCTGAACAAAGGCCATGACTTTTTCCGTGCGAACTTCGGCGCGCAAAGGGAGAATAAACAATTCACAATTCTGACACGAAGAGAGCTGCCATTGCCAAGGTGTGTAGCCCTGTTGTGCGAGCGCTTGTCTTTCCTGAGGAACGGAGGCGAGAACTTGAGCCCCACTCAGGGAGGTGAAAAAAAGACCAGCGCTAACAAATAAGGTCCCAAGGAAAAACGTCCAGAAACGATTTAAAGCCATCTCACTCCTCCGTACCAGGAGGAGTGCAATTTAAAGGCCGCGGTCTCTGTCTACTTTTTGGTCAGACGTGCGATCTTGCCATCGTCGGTGGAAACATACAAGGCGCCGTCGGGACCCGTGCGCACGTTGCGAAAGCGCGCTTCGTCTTTGAGCAATTCCTCTTGTTGCACCACTTTATTGCCCTCTAAAACCAGACGGCGCAAGTGCCGGCTGCTCAGATTGGCGAGGAAAATATTATTTTTCCACTGCGGAAAAAGAGAGCCGGTGTAAAAGGTCATGGCAGAAGGAGAGATGGACGGTGTCCAGTAGATGATAGGCTGCTCGAGTCCCGCCTTTTCTTTTTCGCCGATTTTACCACCCCAATATTCGCGGCCATAGGTGATCAGAGGCCAGCCATAGTTCAAACCCTTTTTGATGATATTGAGTTCATCGCCTCCGCGCGGCCCCATCTCAGCGACCCACAAATCTCCTGTGCTCGGATGCCAGGCCATACCTTGAGGGCTGCGAATGCCGAGGGCCCAAATCTCCGGGCGGGCTTTTTTGTTTTGTACGAAAGGGTTGTCCTGCGGAGCCGAGCCGTCTTCGTTGAGGCGGAGGACTTTACCCATGTGATAACCTAAATCCTGAACCTGCTTGCGCTCATTGCGATCCCCCACAGTGATAAAGATATGGCCGTCGCGATCGAATTCAATGCGCGAACCGAAATGGATCTCGTTGCTGTTGGCTTCATGGGCGACAAAAATATTCTTAACTTGTTTTAACTGGGTGCCCTCGAGAGTTCCCCGCGCTAAGGCGGTGGTGGCACTTTGTCCTTGGGGAAGGGAGTAAGTGAAGTAAATTTCGTTCTTGCGCACGGGATGCACACGTACATCCAGCAGTCCCCCTT
>JBCECD010000410.1:0-3148 GCA_039206745.1 Bdellovibrio sp.
CAACGGTGGAGACTCATTATGCAGAGGGCTCGTTGACTTTAGGATGGGGGCAGAGCTTTTTTAAAATTCCGGCACAAAATTCTTTTCGGCGGACAATGAATGTTCAAGTCTGGAATGACAGCTTCACGGCAGCTCTCGAGCCTGATTTGTACTCTCAAGCGTTGTCGCAATACTTAGGACAAAATTGCCGTCTGGTGCGCTATGCGCCTTTCTCGGAAAGAAAGGTAGGAGCTGAAGTGAAAGCCTCATGGAGTCCTGAAGTCCGCTTTGCGGACGGGCGTCCTCTCTTGTTGGTGAATGAAGCCAGTTTGCAGGATTTAAACGCCCGATTGGCGGATCCGGTAGGCGTAGAGCGTTTCCGTCCGAATATTGTTGTCCGGGGCTCGACTCCTTATGAAGAAGATAATTGGAGTCGAATCCGTCTCGGCGAAGTCATATTTTCCGCGCCGAAAAAATGCGCGCGCTGTGTGATGATTAATATTGATCAAAAAACAGGCGTATCGCGGGGGGCAGAGCCTTTGAAGACTTTGGCGCAGTTTCGTCGTGAAGGTGCGAAGGTCCATTTTGGCACTCTGTGGATTCCTGAAAATGCGGGCACGATTCGTGTTGAGGACTCTTTGGAAGTGTTAGGCCACATGGCGCACAGCAAAGCTGAGAGCTAAAAAGCAGCGCATCAGGAGTTCTTTTCATAGTCTGAATGGCTGGCTCCGAGTAAAATCGGCGGCAATGAAAGATTCCATTCGTTATATGCAAGATGTTTTAGGTCTTCAGACGGTGATGATCTCTTCTTCTTCCAAGTCGGAAGAGGGGCAGACCCACACGCGCTTTTTTCTGCCCGAAGGACCTTATAAGCCTACAGAGTTGCAGTATTACGAGTTGATTTTTTTAAATATCCTCACACAAAAAAAGGAAAGCCTGTTCCGTTCCGAAGTGCAGGCTCTTTTCGAAAAAATGAAGACCGCCATGCGGATTAAAAACATCCGCTATGTGGAACTCGACTGCACGGTCGAGGATCGGTCTAAGCTGCCTTCGGAATTAGCTCGTTTGTGCGAAAGCAAAGTGGTCGTGGTTTTCAGCTCTTTCCCTAAAGATTTAGGCGAGATGATTTACAAAGGCCCCGGTAGCTGGCTGGAAACATACAGCCCAGCTTATCTGCTGGAAGATGCCGGTGCTAAAAAAGTAGTCTGGAATGATTTGCAAAAAGTGATGAAGGAGTTGTCGTTATGATAAGCCGTTCTGCTTTCAAACTCTTTTTGTTATTTCTATGGTGTGGCGGCTTTGCGGCGTGGTCACAATCTGCCTCAGCGTCTTGTGTTGTCGCTGTCACGATTCACGAAGCCATCACGGCGTCGACTGCCGATTACCTGGCGCGAGCTGAAAAGCGCGCTGAAGAAAAAAAATGTGAAGCTCTTTATTTGCGTTTAAACACCCCCGGAGGGAGTTTGCAGAGCACACGTTTGATTGTGGAGCGCATTCTCTCTTCTCCGATCCCTTATCTTTGTTTGATCACGCCTTCGGGTGGCCATGCCGGCAGTGCGGGAGCTATTATTTTGCAGGCCTGCCATGTGAACGGTGGAGTCACGGCCACAAACTTGGGAGCAGCAACTCCGATTTTAGGAACAGGCGAAAAAATGCCGGAGGATTTACGCAAAAAATTAATCAACGACACGGTCAGTTGGTTGGAGGGTGTGACTCGGCTGCGCGGACGCAATCTGGAGTTCTCTCGAGATATTGTCACCGAAGCGAAGTCTCTCAGTGCTGAAGAGGCGGTGCGCGAGAAAGCCTTGGATATTCTGGCTCTTAATGAAGACGACTTCTTCCGCCAAGCCGAGGGGCGTAAAGTTTTATTAGGTGAGAAAAGAGAGTTTCTGACAACCCGAGGAGAGTTGGAAGAGTTCCCTCCGGATCTGCGCCATAAGGTCTTGAGCTTTGTGGCAGATCCTGAATTTGCTTATCTGCTTTTTATGGGAAGTTTAGGTTTGCTCTATGTTGAGTTGACTCATCCCGGTCTGATTGCGCCGGGAGTGATTGGTGGCATCGGTCTGGTGTTGTCTCTTGTCGCTTTTCATAAATTAGAAGTGGTGTGGGGCGGGCTGGCTTTGATTGTATTGGGGATTGCGTTTCTGATTTTAGAGATCTTTCTTCCCAGCTTTGGTGTTTTGGGTATTGGAGGTCTGGTGGCGGTGTTTGTGGGCAGTCTGTTTTTATTCGATGCCCAGGCGACGGGCTACACTCTGCCTTTGCCGTTGATTTTCTCGGTCGTGGCAGTTCTGGGGATTTTCTTTTTCGGCTTGGGTTATCTGGCGCTCAAAACTTTGCGATTGAAATCGCGGGATGCCGATGATGATTTGCAAAACTCTCAAGGTGTGGTGACTCAGGTGGATGACTCTGCTCATAGAGGTCAGATCCAAATCATGGGTGAGACCTGGAACTTTGTGAGTGAGCAGGTCTTGCAGTCAGGAGATCGCGTGCGGGTGCAAAAACGAGAGGGTTTAACTTTAAAAGTGGAAAAAATCTAACCAGAAATGCGGAAGTATTCTGGGTTCAGCGATAAGCAGAAGGAGAAGCTATGGAGTTTTTAATAGCACTAGTGGTGATCGGCGGTATCATTTTAAGTTCGATGATTAAGATCTTGAATGACTGGGAGCGAGGAGTGGTTTTGCGCCTCGGAAAAGCGATCGGCGTACGGGGACCTGGTCTGATTTTGCTGATTCCCTTCATTGAGCGAATGATCAAAATTGACACGCGAACCATTGCTATGGATGTGCAGCCTCAAGATGTGATCACCAAAGACAATGTCAGCATGCAGGTGAATGCTGTGGTCTACTTCAAAGTGGTTTCTCCGATGGAAGCAATCACGAAAATTGAGGACTACTACTTTGCGACCAGTCAGCTTTCGCAAACAACTTTGCGCTCTGTGATGGGACAGTATCCTCTGGATGATGTGCTGGTGCACCGGGATAAGATCAATGCGGCTTTGCAAGCCATTTTAGACAAGCACACAGAAGCCTGGGGTATCAAGGTCACCATGGTGGAAGTAAAGCAGATTGATCTGCCTAAAGAAATGCAAAGAGCGATGGCTCGTGAAGCTGAGGCAGAGAGAGAGCGTCGGGCCAAAGTCATCAGTGCTGAAGGGGAAGTGCAAAGA
>JBCECD010000411.1:0-1426 GCA_039206745.1 Bdellovibrio sp.
TGATACATCTGGATGGCATTGGCATATACCCCACCCCCAATAAAAACGGAGAGGCGAAATTTTTATATGATGTTTGTGTCACTCTGTAAAAATTTTTGACACCTCAAATCTGTCTGAGAGGGCGGCGGAGGTGGAATGATTTTAGCAAGATATTCTGCGATCTGATTTCAATGGTTTTTAAATTTATTAAGGAGATTTATAAATGAAAAAGATTGTAGCTGGCTTATTGATATTGGCGAGTTCCAACGCTTTGGCGGCGTCCAAGCAATACGAATGCACGCAGAAATTTTTATCCAGAGTTTTTGCCAAAAACATTGGAAGTATCGGTTTGGAAGGTGATATCCAGAAACTTCAGATTTCAGGGATTTATGTGAATGGCGAACGTCGTGGCTTTGAGCAAAAGAAGGTTTATCAAGGAGATACCTCCACTTGGATCGGTCTCTTGACTGCTGATGGTCAGGACTATCAATATGCGTTTGTTGTGGCTCCTGAGGAGAACTCTTCCCAAGTGAATGTTGACGTCTATGATGTCTGGCCGGCTTATGGTGATGGTAACGGAACTTATAATCAAAGTGACAGTCCCATCAGCAAATATAAATGCACAGTTAAATAACAATAAAACCCAGTCGCCCAGCTGGGTTTTTTATTTCAAGCCTTCATATCCGGAAGGCTTTTTTTATATACTTTAGTATAAAAATATTCGTTAAAAGCCATTTTGAGGATTAAATTTATACTATAGTATAAATTTATTGAAAACTTCTTATGAATCTCCATAAATATATACTATAGTATAAATTATGGAGGCAGCCCATGATTGAAAAGACACTTGTAACCACCTCAGAAGAGTTGGTTTCCATTTTAAAAAGACAACGGAAAAAAAAGAAGATCAGTCAGGCGGAGTTGGGTGGTTTTGCCAACTTGACGACAGCAACCATTTCTAAAATTGAAAGTTCAACCAGTGATCCTCAACTCACGACATTTATGCGGTTGGCACAGCTTCTCAATCTGAAAATTTATATAGAGGAAACTTAAGGTGAAAGTCCTCTATGTTTTTTTTGGCCGTTTGTTAGTGGGAGAGCTGCGTCTTCTGAGAGAAGAGCGCTATGAGTTTCAGTATAGTTCAACTTGGTTGGAAAATCAGCAGGCTTTTCCCATCGCGTTTCTGTTGCAGTTGCAACAAGAGCCCCATTTGCATCAAGTGACAAAGTCTTTCTTTGAAGGCCTGATTCCGGAGGGTGATTTTTTACGTCAGATAGAGAGCAGATCTCCGAAGCCCATAGGAAGCGCTTTTGATTTTCTGGCGTACTATGGTCGTGATTGTGCCGGAGCATTGACCATACAAGCGCAGGACTTTTTACCCAGAGAGAGCGTTGAAGATCTTATTCCTATATCTTGGAGAGAATTATCCCGGGCCATCAGAGATCAT
>JBCECD010000411.1:1436-3112 GCA_039206745.1 Bdellovibrio sp.
GATGTCACCTGCGGCCCGATAATCAGGCGCAGGTCTGGCGGATGTGGCGATAAATGAGGAGGGTGGATTTTTTTCTTTACCGGGAGCTCAGGATAAAATTCCAGTTATAAAAAATGGAAAAGGGCTCTTTATGTCGAAAGGGCTTCATCCGACAACTCATATTATTAAATCACCCAATAGATATCATCCTGAGGCTTTGAATTCTGTTTACAATGAGCATTTTTGCATGTCATTGGCCCGGGCCATAGGTCTCTCAGTTCCCTTAACCCAAGTGGTTGAGGATGAGATTCCTTTCTATATTATTGAGCGTTATGATCGTAAAGTGGATGGAAAGAGAGTGCTGCGTTTACATCAACAAGATTTCTGTCAGGCCCAGGGCGTTTTGAGTTCAGTCAAATATGAAATACAGGGTGGGCCAAGTATCAAAGATAATTATGAGCTGATTTTAAGGCACAGTTCCAACGTGATCTCCGACGTCAGAAGTTTTCTTGTTTGGGTGTTTTTTAATCTTCTTATCGGTAATAATGACAGTCACTCTAAAAATATCACGTTCTTAATGCATGGATCTGAGGCTTCCTTTTCTCCCTTATATGATCTTTTATCGACGGCGATTTATCCTGACATTAGAAAGAAGTTTGCCTTTAAAGTGGCTGGTCAAAATATATGGAGTGAAATCAAATCCAGACATTTGCGCATTATGGAGAAGGATTTGAATTTAAAAAATCATTTTTTGTCCGGGATTCTCGATGAGCTTATAGATAATATGGAGAGTTCTTTGCCCAAGGTCATGGAGGATATGCAGGATTTTTCAGAAAAAGCAGTGTTTATAACCTTACAAAAAGAAATAGAAAAAAGGCTGAAGCACTTTAAACGATTGAAGTAGCTTTCCAAAAGAAGATGAAGGCAGCTAGATTGGATTCAATCTAACTGCCTGGATAGAAACGTCGAAAGTTTAACGCCCCGTTGAGTATATCGAGGAAGTTCCAGAAAGCGGCGTAACACCTGTCCCGTAATAATAGCTGTTGCTCAAAGTGCTGCCCGGAAGGGGAGTGATGCCATTGCTGTTGTAGAGGCTGCTATTATAGAGACTGCTGTTGTAAAGCGAGGAGTAACCGGATCCGAGAGTGCCGGATCCGAGATAGCTTGTTCCACCATATTGAATCTGTTGGATGCGAGAAAGCAGGCTGTACATCTCCTGTTGCAGGGAGGAAATCGCCTGAGACTTTTGCATCTGGCTTTGATACTGCTGCATTTGTAACTGCATCATCTGTTGCTGATATTGCATCTGCAATTGCATCGAAGAAGGATCATATCCCAGCATATTGCCATAGCCATTCATTCCCATGTTGCCCAGGCCCATATTACCATAGCCCATATTACCTAAGCCCATCATGTTATTACCCAGTCCCATATTCAAACCCAAAGAGGCCATCAGAGGAGAGTTGTAGCCGTTCATGCCCCAGGGACTCAGACCGTTATTAAAGATCCCGCCGCCTGCGATGTTCCCAGTCATGCCGTAAGGATAACCGAGAGCTCCGCCCGTCGAAGCATAGGGACCTGCCATGATTCCACCGGGCATACCCATGCTGCTCATCATGTTCCCAGTTCCATTGGCTCCGCCGCCGCAGCCGAAGGCACCTTGTCCTGTTCCCCCGCCGAGAGCTCCGTAAAGAGCG
>JBCECD010000412.1:0-3102 GCA_039206745.1 Bdellovibrio sp.
CTCTCACTCTCACTACTCGCGACTGCAGTACTCGGAACCAAAGCGGCAATCGCCGGAACTGCCATCCTAGTCCTTGCTTATCTCTTTTTTAAGAACCTCACTCTCAGAAAGCTGGCATACGCCTCTGGATGCGTCCTCGTTGGCAACGCTGCAATTGCGCTCATTGCGCTTGAACTTATGCCCGTTCCCGTAGCAGCCGAGCGTTTTCTTGTATATACCGCCAAGCAACTTAGAGTCATTGACTCTCTATTTTCTGTCGTAATCTCCGCAAGAGACCTCAAGCTAAAGTACCTCTTGAGCCTATTTTCAGAGCATACTCCCTGGGTGCTTTTCTCTGGAGGCGGGGCTGGCGTAGGCGTAGCTCCTTCCGAATTAGACTGGTTTGACTTGTTTTTTATTGGCGGACCGCCCCTTCTTTTTTTCGTATTCTGGCCACCATTATCCAAGATCGCCTACAGCCATATCCCCTCACCCAAAAAGACCCTGGCACTTTGCCTCTTTATCTCCACGTGCTTCGTGGCTTTTTGGGGAGGACACATTGTTTATTCAGCAGTCACAAGCATGGCATTTATGGCCACTTTTTCTTTAATTCTCCAGAAAGAGACTCATGAACACTAGCTCGTTAGATTTGAATTTCTTTATTTTTTTGCGTGCCAACTGGAAACTTCTCACCACAAGCGCTCTAGTAATTTTCTTACTCATAGTTACCCTGGGCACCCATTATAAAAAGAATCTCGCCACGAATAGCGAACCGCTCAATATAGAGTTGCGCCCGCCCCAAATAGTAAATCTCATCGATTTTCCTGTCGAAATACGTGAACAGCTATTTTTTAATGCAGGGCAATTGGGACTTATCAAGAGACAAATGCAAGAGTGGGCAAACGGACACTCGGTTATTGATCTAGATGCCCATGCAGACTTCGACAACAACATGAAGATGTACTTAATATTCATGAAATTAAGAAATTCCACCCTACTCTACAAAGAGCACATGGAAATCAACTCGATGCTCGAAAAGTCCCTCAACAGCGTCTTGAACCAACAAATAGAGAGAGTTCGCATCGAAAAGGAAGCCCAACACCAGCGTCTCAAAGCGCTTAAAAACAGAAAATTACTCTTGGACCAGCTCTCTAAGGGACCACACCGTTCTTTAGTGACAATCGAAAGCTTTAAAATTGAAGACGAAACACAAAAGATACGTGAAAATATTCAAGCGCTTGATCGCGGACTAGAAAACCTCCAGTTGATTCCAGCTCAAGCCAGCGCCAGCGGCATCAATGAATACAAGGCGCGCCAAAAGCTCAACTCAACCCTCTTCCTTTGCGCGGCATTCTTTATGAGCATCAACATCGGCTTTTTTATCACTCTTGTATCTCACTTCTTCAAATCAACACTCAAAAACAGATCAGCATGAATCTCTTCGTCGAACTACTCTCTGCACGGCCTAACGAAAGCCCCCACCTTAGAATTAACCTACATCTCTTCAAGTACATCCTCGAAGACCACCCAAGTATCGTACTACGCCCGTTCGCAACTTCGGAAATGGTCGTCTGGTATGAAAATGCGCTTCCCAAACTCCTTGGAAACTCGCAATGGCAACCAGTGGTCGTCGCAAAAATTTGGGCTAACCCTTATTTGCGCATTCTATTTAACATGGTCATCGCTCCCACTTTATTTATCAAAAATAAAATCGATGTAGCCATTTGGAGCACGCCAGGACTCATCCCTCCAGTTCCTGGTACGCATCAAGTCCAACGCCTTTCCAACCTGCTTCCCATCGTGGACCCCCTCTCCTACCGTAATCCATTGCAAAGACTCTTTAACTTCATTGCTGCAAGGGTCGCTTGCCGACGTTGTGAAATGGTCGTCGCCAATACACAATATACTCGCGGCTACATCATGAAGTACACGGGGGCTCCCGAGCATAGGATTGCCGTCATCCCCGAAGCCACTGACGAAAACATAGTCGAAACGCTTCGTCCGGCGCAGTTTCCCTTTGAAAAGACTGTCGATATCGTTATCCCGAGCGGTCTTTACTGGCACAAACACATTTCCCTTGGACTGAAGGTGGCTCGCCTCGCCTCCAAGAAAATAGGACGTCGACTCACTGTTTGGATCCTGGGTGGAAAACACCCTGCTTATCACTCGCACCTACTCACGGAATTTTCCGAAGAGTTTTCTTCAGGCCAGTTCATATATAAAGGACGAATTCCTAAAGAAGAAGTGTGGCGCGCTATCGCGTCCGCGAAAGTCGTGCTCTATCCCTCGAGATATGAGAGTTTTGGGATACCTCCTCTTGAAGCGATGATCCTTGGAACCCCCGTACTTCTTTCGCGGATTGCGAGCCACGAGGAGGTTTGTGGACAAGCCGCAACTTTTCATGAACCCGGCTCAGTCGAAGACGCGACCCATAAGCTAATCCCACTACTCGCAGGGGCTGACGCTCAAATTCAGAGACAATTTGAGCACGTCAAAAAGTTCTCCTGGAGAAAAATCACCAGACAAACCGTAGAGCAACTCGAAGAACTATTGAAAGAGAACAAATCAAATGCGCGTGTGGTTTGACCTCGACAATTCTCCCCATGTTCCTCTTTTTACGCCTGTAATCGAAGAACTCGAAAACTCCGGGCATCAAGTCACTGTCACAACACGGGACTACGCACAAACCCTTGAATTACTTAGAAAGACAAATATCTCTTTCAAAGAGATCGGCAAATACGGAGGACGAAATAAGTTTGCTAAGGTTTTCACACTGCTTGAGCGCTCCTACCTTTTAAAAAGAAGTATTCAAGACGACCAACAAAAACCCGATGTCGCCGTTAGCCATGGGTCGCGAGCCCAAGCCCTAGCAGCGAAGTGGTTAAACATCCCAAAAATCGTCTTCTTCGACTACGAAGGGACCGAGATGCACATTTTCAAAAGAGTGGCGAAAACATTGAGCTGTCCTAGCTCCATTCCGGAAGAAGCACTTGTACTCGCCGGACTTCCACTCGATAAAGTAGTCCGCTATGGTGGTTTCAAAGAGGAGCTTTATCTCTCACGCCTCAAACCAGATAGTAGCTTCCTCCCGTCAATCGGCGTCCCATTAGATAAGAAATTGGT
>JBCECD010000413.1:0-3074 GCA_039206745.1 Bdellovibrio sp.
AATCAGCAATCCTGCATTGGCTGGGTGACTCAAAGCACACCCTCGGAGGCCGCTGACTCCTCTCTGCAAATTCTCGTGATTCAACAAGATCATCAAATCTCTCAGATTTTACGAGGCGCCCCTTTTCAAAATGCGGATGAAGCTTTAGGCGAAGCTCCTCTGCTCGCACAATACATCGGCAATGAGCCTCTGATGCAAAAGACTGTCAGCCTCGGCGAAATGCCGCCAGCCTGCCTCAATGGGATCATGGCCATTGAAGATGCCAAGTTTCTGGAGCATGGCGGAGTGAGCCTCAGAGCCATCTTCCGCGCCTTCGTTAAAAATATCCTTGCAGGGCGCCGTGCTCAAGGTGGCAGCACCATCACCCAGCAGCTCGTAAAAAATTATTTTTTAAGCAGTGAGCGCACTCTCAAAAGAAAGTTGCAAGAGTTTGTGATGTCGATCCTGCTCGAATCTCGTTTTAACAAAGATGAGATTCTCGAAACCTATCTCAACATCATCTACATGGGACAAAACGGGTCCTTCCAAGTGCGGGGCTATGGCTCGGCAGCGCGCTTTTATTTTGCCAAGGAGGTTTCCAATCTCGAGTTGCATGAATGCTCTCTGCTCGCCGCCATTGTGAACAGTCCGGGCCTCTTCAACCCTTTCAAACAACCTGTGAATGCGGAGAGACGACGTCATCTTGTTCTCGACAAAATGAAAGAACTCAACTTTATTTCTCAGGAAGAAGCTGATCGCGCCGATCGCTTTCCTCTCCCTGAAGAACCTCGCACTCTGGCTCTCGAAACGGCGCCCTATTATCTCGATGCGGTTCGCAAACAGTTGCTAGGAGCTGGCCTGAACCCCGAAGGCCTGAAGATCTACACCGCTTTGGATCTGGAAGCTCAAGATGTGGCACAACAAGCTTTGCGCCAGCATCTCGAACAATTGGAAAAAAATAATAAACACCTCAAAGGCCTCAAAGAGAAGGGACACAATCTGGAAGGTGCTCTGCTGTCCGGATATAACAAAGACGGCCTGATCCAAGTCGCTGTCGGAGGACGCAACTATCGCATGACCCAGTTCAATCGCGCCATCGATGGTCATCGCCAAGTCGGTTCCATCATGAAGCCCTTTGTGTATCTGACCGCTTTGCTCAATGAAACCAAAGAGGGGCAACCTTATACACCCTTGACTCTGCTCAACGATGAAAAGTTCACCTACAAGTATGAAGGGCAATCGTGGTCTCCTGATAATTATGGCAAACAGTATTTCGGCAATGTCCCGATGTTTTATGCTCTGAAAAATTCTTTGAATGCAGCCACAGCTTCTCTGGGCATTGCAACGGGGCTGGGCAATGTCGCCGATGTCGCCCATGCAATGGGTGTGCGTTCCGAGCTGCGAGCTTTACCGGCCATGACCTTGGGTGCTTTTGAAATGTATCCTCAAGAGGTTTTGCAAAGTTATATGACCTTGGCCAATATGGGGCAAAAGCAAGATCTCTCTTTCATTCGCTATGCTCTCAATGCCGAAGGGCACGAGGTGTTCCGCCATCATGTTTCCGCGCAATCAACTGTCGACACTGCCGCCGTGGCCAGCCTGGTCGGCATGATGAAACAAACGGTGCTTTCGGGAACGGCTCGATCTATCACTCTGAATGGATTTCTACACCCTGCTGCCGGTAAAACAGGAACCACCAGCGACAATCGGGATGCGTGGTTTGCAGGTTTCACACCCTATCTGACCACAGTCGTCTGGGTGGGCTATGATAACAACTTACCACATCGCTTGAGCGGCTCCAGTGGGGCTGTGCCAGTATGGACTCAATTCATGAAAAAAATCGGCACTAAATTTCCTGCTGATGATTTCACATGGCCTGAGAACACGCGCAAGATCACTCTCGATCAGGAGACCTTGCAGTCTCTCAATGCCTATCGTGAAAATGACCCCACACAGGTGGAATTGATTGTGGATGAGCAAAAAGTGCCGTCGGGATTTTAAAGCAGGATCTCAAGTCCTTCGTGTGCAAAGTCCCACTGCACTTTGTATGCGTGATGTGCGGACTCGGAGTATTCACGAGTCTGCCTCTTCAACTCGAGAATGTCTTCAATGCGAGCTCCAGGGTCATGATGTGCAAAAAGAACTCTCTTAATGCCTTCACGAGCCGCAATATCCAGTCCCACTTGGGCAGCACTGTGCCCCCAATTGGCCTTCTCTGCCAATTCAGGCAATGTGTATTGCGCATCGAAATACATCAGATCGACACCTTGATAAAGAGGCAGATCCAAGCCCATCTCTTCGCGGGACACTCGGGTTCCTTCCGTATCCACGCAATGAGAGTAGACCTTTCCCTCTGATTCAACCTTCAGTCCCCAACAGGGATCTGGATGATCCAGCTGATAAGGAGTGATTTGCAGCTCACCCAATGAGTAAGGCTGTCGCGGCTCGAGAACATGAAAGAAGATCTTCGCTTTTAACAACTCAAAGGGCACTGGAAAATAGGGCTTGCTAAAAACCCCCCGGATCAGCTTTTCCAATTCAGGTTGAACGGCGTAATAATGCACTTCACAGCCCGGTACAAAATGAGGCGTGAAAAAAGGTAAACCAATCACGTGATCCCAATGAAAATGGGTCATGAAAATATGAAAGGGTCCCTTGGCTCGACCGGCGGTTCCACTCATGATCTTTTCACTCACACCGCGAATGCCGCTGCCCCCGTCAATGATCAGTTGGGTTCGTCCCCCAGTAATTTCAACACAGGTGGTGGCTGCTCCATAACCTCCGATTTCGGCGGGGTCACGACTGCCCAGATATTTACTGATTTGTGAAGGATCTCGATAACCTGCGCTGAAGAAGCTGCGAAGCACTCCTTCGATGTGATAACTCCAGTCGAGAGGGGGCGGAGCAGACGGTAACGACCCCCGAACTCCCCAGAATTTAATTGCCATTGACATATAGCCTTCAGAATGACGGGTTTGAGAAGCCTTCGCAATGGCAAAGAAGACGTCCCGGGCTTTGGTCGACTCTCCTTCTTTAAAAAATTGTACAATCCTTCTCAGAGAACCATTGTAAAAGTAAAAATAATTCAGGTATAA